>DAIOUO010000114.1:0-2440 GCA_036759485.1 Geminicoccaceae bacterium
CTGCCTCAGCGCTTGGAGAACTGGAAGCTGCGCCGGGCCTTGCGCTTGCCGTACTTCTTGCGCTCGACGACGCGGTCGTCGCGGGTCAGGAAGCCGCCCGCTTTGAGGATCGGCCGGAGCGTCGGGTCGAAGTTGACGAGGGCCCGGCTGATCCCGTGCCGCACCGCGCCGGCCTGGCCCGAGAGACCGCCGCCCTTGACGGTGCAGAGCACGTCGTACTGGGCGCGACGGCTGAGCACGTCGAAGGGCTGGTTGATGATCATCTGCAGCGTCGGGCGGGCGAAATAGGCCGGCATGTCCCGCCCGTTGACCGTGAAGCGGCCACTCCCGGGCTTGAGCCAGACCCGCGCCACCGCGTTCTTGCGCCGGCCGGTGGCGTAGGCGCGGCCGAGCGCGTCGAGTTTCGGCTCTTTGGGCTCGAGCTCGACCGGCTCGGGGCTGGCCGGCCGCAATCGTGCGAGGTCGGCGAAGGAGCGGGCGGTCTCAGCCATGCGCGGCCTCCTTGACGCTGTTCTTGCGGTTCATCGCCGCGACGTCGAGCGGCACCGGCTGCTGCGCCTGATGGGGGTGATCGGGGCCCTTGTAGACGTGCAGTTTGCGCATCACCGCCCGCTGCAGCGGTCCGCGGCTCATCATGCGGCTCACCGCCATCTCGATCACCCGCTCGGGGAAGCGGCCGTCGAGCAGCTTGCCGGCGGTGACCTCCTTGATGCCGCCCGGATAGCCGGTGTGGCGGTAATAGACCTTCTTCTGCCGCTTCTGGCCGGTCAGCACGACCTTCTCGGCATTGACCACGACCACGTGGTCGCCGCAGTCGAGGTGCGGGGTCCACATCGGCTTGTGCTTGCCGCGCAACCGCGTGGCGATCAACGCCGCGAGCCTGCCGAGCACGA
Source organism: Geminicoccaceae bacterium (assembly GCA_036759485.1). Classification (GTDB taxonomy): domain Bacteria; phylum Pseudomonadota; class Alphaproteobacteria; order Geminicoccales; family Geminicoccaceae; genus JANXAZ01. The sequence continues at coordinate 894 of DAIOUO010000114.1, forward strand.
GCCCGTCGGCGTCGATCAGGTACCAGCGGCGCTCGATCTCCGTCGGCCGCGCCGAGTAAGTGGCCATCGCTCACGAACCCCGACCAGGGCCGCCGCGGTCCTGCCGTCCGGCGGCACGAATCCACCACCGCGGAGCCCGAGCGGATCCGCGCGGGCCGAGTGCTTAGGATCCCCTCGCGCGCCTGTCAACCGCGCCCGCTCGCGGCCGCACCGGCGGGCCCGTCGACCGGACCGCCGCGGCGCTCGGGAATGGCGTAGGTGCCGACCGCGTGCGCCACCGGCTCGCTGCGGCCGAGGCTGCGCACCAGCACCTCGCCGACCGCGAGCCGGGTCCCGAGCCGGAGGATCCGGCCCTCGCCGAGAAGATCACCCGGCCGCGGCTTGCTCAGGAAATGCATGGCGAGATCGGTCGTCACCGCGAGCTCGAGCCGGCCCACGAGCGACAGCACCACCCCGTAGAGCGTGATGTCGGCGAGGGCGAAGAGCGCCGGCCCGCAGATCGTACCGCCGGGGCGGATCAGGAGGTCGGAATAGGGCAGCTCGACGTCCACCCGGCCGGGTTCGAACCGCCGCACCCGGCACCCCAGTTGGCCGACATAGGGCACGCCCGCCGTGGCCAGTGCCTCGAACTCCTCGGCCGTCATCGTGCCGCGCGTCATGCCACCTCGCCCGAGCGCGCCCGAGGAGGGTGAACGCAGGCTCACCCTCGGCCGTCAACAAAGTCTTAAGCCGCAGCGGTGCACGCTCGGCGCATCGACCACCCCGGGCGCGACGGGCCAGACCCCGCGCCCTCGGAGCGGTACCCATGCAAATCGTCGCGATCTGCTCGCAAAAGGGAGGCTCCGGCAAGACGACGCTCTCGGGTCATCTCGCGGTCCAGGCGCATCTGGCCGGCGACGGTCCCGTGGTCCTGCTCGACTGCGACCCACAGGGCTCGCTGGCCGCCTGGTGGAACGTGCGGGAGCTGCCCGGCCCGGACTTCGCCCGCACGACCCTCGGCTCGCTCGAGGACGATCTCGCCAAGCTGCGGGCGCGCAACTTCCGCTACCTCTTCGTCGACACACCACCCGCGGCGAGTGCCGCGATCGCCCGGGTGATGCACTTCGCCGACCTGATCCTCGTGCCGACCCGGCCGAGCCCGCACGACCTGCGGGCGGTGCGCGCCACGCTGGATCTCGCCGAACGGACCGGCCGGCCCCTCGTGTTCGTGGTCAACGGCGCCAACCCCCGCTCGCGGCTGACGACCGATGCGGCCGTGGCACTCTCCCAGCACGGCACCGTGGCGCCGGTGCTGATCGCCCAGAAGGTCGTCATGGCGAGCTCGATGATCGACGGGCGGACGGTCATGGAGACCCATCCCGACAGCCAATCGGCGCGGGAGATCGCCGATCTCTGGGCCTATGTCCGCGAACGCCTCGTCAAGATGGCCAACCGCGACGCCTTCGTGCGACGCCGCATCGTCCCCACCGGATTCGGCCGGCGGATGATCGAGGGCGAAAAGACGCGGCCCGCGACCGAGCTCGGAGAGGTGGCATGAGGACCGCGCG
>DAIOUO010000114.1:2450-9638 GCA_036759485.1 Geminicoccaceae bacterium
GGCCCGGGAGCTCGCCGACATCTACGGGACGCCCCTGCTCGACCCGACCCTGCGGCCACCCGCACGGGTGCAGCGTTCACGGTCGCCGCCGACTTCGCACCGTGCCAGCTGCCGCCTGCCGCCCGAGGACCATCGCCGGCTCCGGATCGTCGCTGCTCGGCTCGAGCGCTCCCCGAGCGACGTCGTCCGCGACGCCGTCCGCCGCTTTCTCGACGAGCACCGCGACGATTGTCCCTGCCTCGCGGCACAGGCCCGGGGCGAGCCTCTGGGGACCGAGCCCGCCGCGCGCTGCGATCCGGGTGGGCGGAGCTGATCCACGGCCAGCCGTCTCCACGGGACCGTGCCGAGCCGCCTCGCCCGTCGCCTCGGCGGCGGGCTGGCCCGCGGTCGGCCGCCCGCGCTATACCCACCCCGGGCTCTCGGAGGGACGGGGATGGACCAGGCGGGTGAGGAGCCGATCCTCCTGCGCGAGGAGCGCGACGGGATCGTCCGGCTCACGCTCAATCGACCGCGGGCGCGCAACGCCCTCTCGCTCGCGATGATGGAGACGCTTTTGAGCGCGCTCGAGGCGGTACGCGGCGACCCGGCCGCCCGGGTGGTCGTACTGGCCGGCGCCGGGCCGGGCTTCTGCGCCGGTCACGACCTCAAGGAGCTCCGCGCCCGCCCCGAGCGGTCCTTCTACGAGAAGACCTTCGCCACCTGCGCCCGGCTCATGCAGGCGATCCTGGCGCTGCCCCAGCCGGTGATCGCCCGGGTCCACGGCGTGGCGACGGCGGCCGGTTGCCAGCTCGTCGCGACCTGCGATCTGGCGGTCGCCGGCGAAACCGCCCGCTTCGCCACACCCGGCGTCAACATCGGCCTCTTCTGCTCCACACCCATGGTGGCGCTCGCCCGCAACGTGGGGCGCAAGGCAGCCATGGAGATGCTGCTCCTCGGCGAGCTCGTGGACGCCGCCACCGCCCGCAGCCTCGGGCTCGTCAACCGGGTCGTGCCGGACGAGCGGCTCGATGCCGAGGTCGAGGCGATGGCCCGGACGATCGCCTCGAAGTCGCCCCTGACGCTCAAGATCGGCAAGGAAGCCTTCTACCGCCAGCTCGAGATGCCGGTCGCCGAGGCTTATGCCTACACCGCGCGGGTCATGACCGAGAACATGCTCGCCCGCGACGCTGCCGAGGGCATCGACGCCTTCCTCGAGAAGCGCGCCCCGGTCTGGTGCGGCGCCTGAGCGCCAGGTCACGGGCGCGCCCGCCGAAACTCCGGGTGTGCCGCCGCGCCATCCGCTCGCCGTCCCGGTCCCGCTGGCCCGGATCGGGCCGCTCCTCGACACCGCGCGCGGTGCCCGCGAGCGGCGGGCTCGCCCTTCTCCTGCTCTTGGTCGGCCGAACGATCGTCGCCGAAGCCCGGCGCGAGGCGGTCGTCGCCGAGCGGATCGCGCTGCCCCGCGGTATCGGCGAGCACGGGCTCGAGGGCGAGGCCCTCCCGTGCCGCCTGGTCGGCGCGATCGCTCGGGCGAGCGAGGCGGCCTTCTCGCGCGGCGAGCGGCGGACCGTGGCGAACGGTCGGAAGACCGAGGACTTCGAGGCGGCGTTGCTCGGCCTGTCGACGCGGCCCTCGTGCGCATCGTCGAGGCCCTCTCGGGGCGGGCCCGACCGCGCGCGCCGCTCGATGCGGTGGCCGAGGCAATGGATCGCGGCCTCCTCGATCCGCGCTCTGGAAGCGAGGAGTTGGGGAAGGTCTACGAGCTCCGGCGCCGGGCCCTGCACCGGGCGGCGATCGCCCGCGCCGACGGCGACCCCTCGGAGCGGCGCGCCTCGCTCGAGGAGGCGCTCGCCGCGCTGGACCTCGCGACGCGTTCCGGGGAGCCCGCGCTCCCGGTCGCGCTGCGGCGGGCCTGCGTGCTGCTCGACCTCGATCGCGGCGAAGAGGCCCTCGCCGACTTCGCCCGAGCCGCCGCCCGGCACCCCGATTCGGCCGTAGCGCTGCGCGAATCGGGCCGGGCACTCGCCCGGCTCGGCCGGCGCAGGAGGCGGCGGCCGACCGTGCCGGGGAGGTCGGTACGGCGTCCCGGCACGCCCACGATCGCGAGGGCGCCCTCCATTGCGCCCTCGGAGGATGGGCCCGCACCCTCGCCGGCACCGACCGGGAGGCGGAGCGTCGCCCCCGGCTCGAACGAGCCCGACGGCTGCGGGGCGATCAGTCGCCCTGCCGGTGGCCCGACCCTTGATCGCCGAGCCTCGCACCCTTTATCGCGAGCGAGGCCAGCCCTGGAGCCCGCGATGGCCGACGCCCCGCTCGTCTACGACGACGCCTACATCCGCCGCATCCTTCTGGACGTGAAGACCATCGCCATGGTCGGCGCCTCCACCAACGAGATGCGGCCCTCCTACTTCGCCATGCTCTATCTGCAGGGCAAGGGCTACCGGGTGATCCCGGTCAATCCGCGCTACGCCGGCCAGAAGCTGCTCGGCGAGACGGTCTATCCGGATCTGGCGAGCGTCCCGCTCGTGCCCGACATGGTGCAGATCTTCCGCCGGTCGGAGGAAGCGCCGGCGATCGTCGAAGCGGCGATCGAGAAGGGTATCCGGGTGATCTGGATGCAGCTGGGCGTCCGCCACGACGAGGCGGCCCGCCGCGCCGAGGCGGCCGGCTGCCGGGTGGTCATGGATCGCTGCCCGAAGATCGAGTACGGCCGCCTCTTCGGCGAGATCGGCTGGCTCGGCGTCAATCGCGGCACTTTGAGCGCCCGGAAAGGCCAAGCGGTCCAGCTCGCCCGGCGGCGCGAGCCGATCCGCTGAGCGGATCCGTGACCCTAACGCTCCGGGTCCGCCGAGGAGGAGCCGGCCGAAGAGGCCGGGGCCGGGGGCTCGCCGAGCCGCGCCTCGAGCCGGGCGAGCCGCGCCTCGATCGCCTCGGCCCAGCTCGTGGCCGGCCCGCCGCCGTTGGGCGCGTCGCGCGCGGTACCCTCCTCGAGCAGGCGGGAGAGCCATTGACCGAGCGTGAGACCCTGGGCGCGGGCCGCCTCGCCGGCCGCCTTCTGCAGCCGGGGCGGCACACCCCGCACCGTCCAGCGCGCCGCCCGCGCCGGCTTCTCGCCCCGCTTCGCCTTCTTCTTCGCCATGACCCGCCCGAGGCGGCAACCGAAGCTGCCGAGCCGCGATCATCCGGCGCCGCGGCCGGGCCCGTCAAGCGCGGCCGGAAGGGAGGAGCCCCCTCGTGCTGATCGGAATCGACCCGCTTCTGCCCGGCGAGCTGCTCGCGGTTCTGCGCGAGATGGGCCACGGCGACACGATCGCCCTCGTGGATGCCAACTTCCCGGCCTTCCATCTCGGGCCACCCACGATCCGGATCGACCAGGACCTGGTGCGTACCGGCCGCGCCGTGCTCTCGGTCCTGCCGCTCGACGGCTTCGTCGAGGCCCCCGTCCGCTTCATGGAGGCCGACGGCGAGCCCGGCCGGCTGCAGCCCGCCCATACCGACTTCGTGGCCGCCATGCAGGAGGTCGCGGGGTCCTGGCCGGTGGCGGGGATCGAGCGGTTCCGCTTCTACGAGACCGCGCGCGACTGCGTGGCGATCGTCGCGACGCTCGAGCGGCGGCCCTGGGGCAACGTGATCCTGACCAAGGGGGTGCTCGATCCCGAAGGGCGGGTCTGGCGACCGGAGCGCAAGCCCGTCGCGCCGACCGGCAAGGGCGGACGCCGGCGCGGCTGATCAGCCCTCCCGGACGCGCGCGACGAACGCCAGGAGCCGCGGTGCCAGTGCCGCGCGGAAGCGGGCACCCGTGAACAGATCGTGATGTCCGGCGGCGGGCAGAGTGAGCCCGGCACGCAGCTCGCCCGCCGCCAGCCGCTCGTGGAGGCCGTGGGTCTGGCCGGGCCCCACGAGCGCGTCCGCTTCGGCCTCGACCGTCAGGAGTGCCAGCCCGCGGCTCGCCTCCCGGGCGGCCTCGGACAGGGCGGGCGTGCCGCCGCGCAGCCGGGCGACCAGGTCGAGCCAGAGCTCCCCGGGCACGTCCTGGAGCGCGTGCAGATCGGCGAGCGCGCGGCAGCGCGGGCCGGCCCGCCCCTCGAGCCGTTCGGCGATCGCTCCGATCCGCACCGCACCGTAGATCCAGGGGTCCGCAGCCGCCACGGTCGAAAGCTGGAGGCGGCCGGGAAAGACGCGCCGTCCGGCGCCCGGCCAGTTTCCGCTCACGGGTGCCAGACAGAGGGCGGCGAGCGTCGCCTCCGGCACGAGTGCGAGCGTACGCTGGAGCGGGGTGGGGTCGCGCTCGGGCAGGCACGGTGTGCCGAGCAGGACGAGCCCGGCCGGGCCCCGCGGGGGCGCGTCCCGGCGGGCGGCCAAGGTGGCGGCGAGCGCCGCATCGCCGGCTTGCGAGACCGCGACCACGAGATCCGGGGTGAAGCGGGCGACCGCCCGACCGGTCTCGGCCGCCTGCTCGGCGGCCCCGAAGGGCCCGTGTGCCACCGGCACGAGCCGGGCGTCGCGCCATTCGAGGAGGGCGAGCTCGCCCGCCTCGAGGAGCAGGGCGGCGAGCTCGGCCAGGACCGAGGCGGCGTAGCCCGAGCAGGGTGCGACCAGGAGGATGCGGGGGTACCGGCTGCTTCGGGTCGGGCCGAGCCGCACGAGCCGGGCGAAGGGGCCCTCGACGAGCGGCTCGGCCGCGAGCGGTCGGCCGAGGAGGCCCGCGATCGCCTGCTCGACGGTCGCAGACGGCGGTCGACCGATCTCGAGATCGTCCGCGAGCCAACCGGCGAGGCCCGCGAGCGGCGCCAGGCCGAGCCGTGCCGCTCCCCGCTCGAGCGCGCGAGCGAACGGCGCCCAGCCGGCGCGCCAGGGCTCGGGCAGGCCCGCGAGATACAAGGGTGTCGACCGAGGTTCGTCGGGATGCCGCGGCTCAGGCGCCGGCCGCGAGCGCCCGCTCGATCGCGGCCAGCGCCTCGGCCGCGCGCGCTGCATCGGGGCCGCCGCCCTGGGCGAAGTCGGGCCGCCCGCCGCCGCCCTGGCCCCCTACCGCCTCGACTCCGGCGCGCACGAGCCGCACCGCGTCGAGCTTTCCGACGAGATCGGGGGTGAGGCTGACCACGACCGCGGCCTTGCCCTCGTTGACACCCACGAGCGCCACCACGCCGGAGCCCAGCTCCTTCTTGAGGGCATCGGCGGTGCCGCGCAGCTCCTTGGGCGGGACCCCTTCGACGACCCGGGCGGCGAGCTTGAGGTCGCCCACGAGCCGGATGCCGTCCGTGGGGCCGGTCCCCACCCCGGTCAAGAGCTTGCGGCGGGTCTCGGCGAGCTCGCGCTCGAGCCGGCGGCGCTCCTCGAGCAGGCCCGCGACCCTGGCCGGCAGGTCGGGGAGGCCGACCTTGAGGAGCTCTGCGAGCTCGGCCAGCAGCCGGTGCTCGCCCGCGACCTGGTCGAAGGCCGCTTCGCCCGTGACCGCCTCGACCCGCCGGATGCCGGCTGCGACGGCGCTCTCGCCGGTGAGCCGGAAGAGCCCGATATCGCCCGTGCGCGACACGTGGGTGCCGCCGCACAGCTCGACGGAGTAGGGGCGACCGTCCTCCGCGCGGCCCATGGCCACGACCCGCACCTCCTCGCCGTACTTCTCGCCGAACAGCGCCATCGCCCCCGAGGCGATCGCCTCCTCGCGCGCCATGATCCGCACGCTCACCGCGTCGTTCTGACGCAGATAGTGGTTGACCTCGCGCTCGACGATCGCGAGCTCCTCCTCGCTCAAAGGTTTGGGATGGCTGAAGTCGAACCGCAGGCGATCGGGTGCGACGAGCGAGCCCTTCTGCGCGACGTGCGCGCCAAGGTGCCGGCGCAGGGCGGCGTGCAGGAGGTGGGTGGCGGAATGCGCCCGGCGGAGCTTCGCTCGCCGAGATTCGTCCACGCGCAGCTCGAGATCGGCACCCACCCGTATCTCGCCCTGCTCGACCCGGCAGAGATGGACGATCAGGTCACCCAGATACTTCTTGGTGTCGAAAACCTCGAGCAGCGCATCCGCCGAGCGGACGATGCCGGTATCGCCGATCTGGCCGCCCGATTCGCCGTAGAACGGCGTCTGGTTGGCGATCAGCACCACCTCCTCGCCCGCACCGGCCCGCTCGACCCGCCGGCCGTCGCGGACCAGCGCCACGCAGCGTCCCTCGGCCCGGGTCGTGGCGTAGCCCAGGAACTCGCTCGCCCCGCACTCTTCCTTGATCTCGAACCAGACCGGCGCCACGGCGGCTTCGCCCGAGCCCTTCCAGGCGGCCCGTGCCGCCGCCTTCTGGCGCGCCATGGAGGCATCGAAGCCCGCCCGGTCGACCGTCCGGCCCTGGGCGCGCAGCGCGTCCTCGGTGAGGTCGAGCGGGAAGCCGTAGGTGTCGTAGAGCTTGAAGGCGACCTCGCCCGGCAGCGGTGCCCCGCGCGGCAGCCGCTCGGTCTCCTCCTCGAGGAGCCGCAGACCCCGCTCGAGGGTGCGGCGGAAGCTCGTCTCCTCGAGCTTCAGGACTTCCTGGACCAAGGGCTCGGCGCGGCCGAGCTCCGGATAGGCCTGGCCCATCTCGGCCACGAGGGTGGGGACGAGCCGCCACAGCAGCGGCTCCTCGACGCCCAGGAGGTGGGCGTGGCGCATGCCGCGCCGCATGATCCGCCGGAGCACGTAGCCACGGCCCTCGTTGGCCGGCATGACGCCGTCGGCGATCAGGAAGGCCGCGGCGCGCAGATGGTCGGCGATGACCTTGAAGGAGGGTCGCTTGTCGCCGGCGAAGGGAGTACCGGTGAGCTCGACGGTGCGGGCGATGATCCGCTCGAAGAGATCGATCTCGTAATTGTCGTGCTTGCCCTGCAGGACCGCGGCGATCCGCTCGAGGCCCATGCCGGTGTCGATCGAGGGCTTGGGCAAAGGCACGCGGGTCGTCTTGTCGACCTGCTCGTACTGCATGAAGACGAGATTCCAGATCTCGATGAACCGGTCCCCGTCGGCATCGGGTGAGCCCGGTGGTCCGCCCGGAATCTCGGGCCCGTGGTCGTAGAAGATCTCCGAACACGGCCCGCAGGGACCCGTGTCACCCATCGCCCAGAAATTGTCGGAGGTGGGGATGCGGACGATCTTGCTCTCGGGCAGGCCCGCGATCTTCTTCCAGAGCTCGAAGGCCTCGTCGTCCTCGGCGTAGACCGTGGCCATGAGCCGCTCGGGCGGCAGCC
>DAIOUO010000115.1:0-9626 GCA_036759485.1 Geminicoccaceae bacterium
CGCCAGCGATGGGCGCGCAGAGGGCGGCCGAGCCGGCTGCCCCCGTCGATCCCGCCCGCCACCAAGAGAATGGCCCGGTCGCCGAGCCGGTCGAGCGCCGCGCTCTGCTCGGCGGTCTCGGCGAGGCGGAGCCGCGGTCCGGTGTTAAGGCGCGGGGTCCGGATGGGGCCGCCCGGCGGCGGCGCGTGGCGGCCGAAGACGTCGATCGCGAGAGCGGCGAGGGGGGTGTCGACCGCGATCGGCACCTCGGGCAGCTCGCCCCGCTCGATCGCGTCGAGGAGAACGAAAAGGAGCTCCTGGCTGCACTCGCCTTCGAAGGCCGGGATCAGCACCGGTCCACCGGCAGCGAGCCCCTCGCCGACCTCGCGGACGAGCCGGCGGCGGCGGTCTTCGGGGCCGGCCTCCTCGCGCTCCCGGTCACCCGAGACGCAGCCGACGACGAGATGGTCGAGTCCGGCGGGGTCGGCGAGGAGGAAGTCGCTCTCCGGCCCGCCGGGTCCGGGGTCGCCCGAGAAAAACAGCCGCTGCGGTGGCTCGCCCGACTCCTCGACCAGGAGCTCGACGGCCGCCGCTCCGAGCATCCCCGAGCCGGTGAGGAACCGCACCTTGACCCCGGGCCCCGGTTCGAACCAACGGCCGCTGTCGCAGGCCTCGAGCCGCTCGAGGCAGCGGGTCGCGTCGGCGCGGCCGAAGAGCGGCCGGGCCTCGGGACGGCCCCGGCGCCGCTCGCGGGCGTTGCGCTCGGCGGTCTCCTCGGCGAGCCGTTCGGCGAGGTCGGGGAGGACGAAGCCCAGGAAGTCGGCCGTGGGACCGGCGGCCATGACCGGGCCGCGGAAGCCGGCGCGCAGAAGATCGGGCAGGCGTCCGGCACGGTCGGGCCGGGCATCGGTGAGGAGGACGAAGTCGAGCCCGGCAGGCGAGAAGGGGAGGTCCCGATGGTTGAGAGCGGCGAGTGTGCGGGTGCCCAGGAACAGGCCGCAGTCGACCAGGAAGCGGCCGCCGTCGTGCTCGACGAGGCAACAGCTTCCGGTCACCGTCGAGGCTCCACCGTGGAAGGTGAGGCGAATCGGCATTCCGGCTCCCGTGCGGCGACCACGGCACGCCCCGCTGCTAGCAGCGGGCTCGGCATGTCGCAACTATAAGGTGAAAATCTATCGAGTCACTCGCGTGTCGCGTAGTGCTCACGGATGAGCTGCCAAGCCTGCTCGGCGGTCTCGACGAAACGGAAGATCTCGAGGTCGCGAGCGTCGATCACGCCCTGCTCGACCATGGCGTCGAAGTTGATGATGCTCCGCCAGTAGCTCTCGTCGAAGAGAAGGACCGGCATCGACCGGGCCTTGCCAGTCTGGATCAGGCACAGGGTCTCGAACAGTTCGTCGAGCGTTCCGTAACCACCGGGGAAAACCACGAGCGCGCGGGCACGGGTCAAGAGATGCATCTTGCGCAGAGCGAAATAGTGGAAGCGGAAACAGAGCTCGGGGGTGACCCAAGCGTTGGGGGCCTGCTCCTGCGGCAGGACGATGTTGTGGCCGACGGTGGGCGCGCCGACCTCGGTGGCACCGCGGTTGGCGGCCTCCATGATGCCCGGGCCGCCGCCGGTGACGATGACGAACCGATGGCGCCCGTCGCTCCCGCTCTCCCGGGCGACCAGCGCGGCGAAGCGGCGCGCCTCCTCGTAGTGGCGGGAGAGCTGCTCGAGGCGGACGGCGACCGCGAGCCGGTGCGCGGCCGCCCGGTCGTCGGGCCGAGCGCGCGCCACCCGCTCGGCTTCCTCCCGCCGTCGGCGGGCCTCGGCGGGCTCGACGATGCGGGCGCTGCCGAAGACGACGATGGTCGAATCGATGCCGTGGCGGGTGAGCTCGAGCTCGGGCTTGAGAAGCTCGAGCTGCAGGCGGACCGGCCGGAGCTCCTCGCGCAGGAGGAAGTCGATGTCGGTGAAGGCGAGACGGTAGCTGGGCGAGCGGGTTTGCGGGGTGTCCGGGTGCGGTGCCTCGCGCAGGGCGTCCTCGCGCGCGCTTGGCAGGGGCACGTGCTGGTCGCGCAACGCCATGGCGGTCTCCCATGGGGCGGCGCCCAGGCGCCGCGGGCCGCCCTTGTGACGCAAGGCGGCGGACGATGCAACCGTGGGGCGAGGGGCCGGACGAGGGCCCGGCCGGAAACGACGAGGCCCCGGCAGGGACTGCCGGGGCCGGTGGTCGCGACCCGAGATCGGGTGGGACGGATCAGGCGGCGAGCGCCTTGACCTCGTCGAGGTTGGCGGTGGCGCGCTTGATCAAGAGGTCGACCACCTCGGCCTGCGCCTTCATGCCGAGGTCGAGGGTCTCCTTGGCATCCGCCATGGCCTTCTCGAGCACGGCCTTGGCGTCCTCGACATATTCCTTGGGCTGCTTCTTGGCGTCGAAGCCCTTCACGAAGCCGTCGAAGCGGGCGAACGACTCCTTGGCGAGCTCGACCTGGCGCTTGGCGATCGTCTGCCAGAGGTCGAAGATGATCTTCTGGGCGGCGACGGCGGTCTCGAGGTTCGCCTTGTGCAGGGCGACCCAGCCCTCGAGATCGAACTTCGGGAACGCGGGCGAAGCAGTCTTGGCAGTCACGGTACCCTCCTCTGGCCGATTTGCTGCGCTGCACAATGGATATCGCGCCGCAGTAGGAGCGTTCAAGGGGCCGGCCGTCCGACCGGCGCGATTTTCGCTTCGCCGGCTGCGACCCGCGGCCGCAGCCGCCGCTCCACCGCCCGGCCGCACGCGGGGATCAGCCGATCCGCCGCAGGCCCGGGCCGATGCGCCGCAAGACGGCCACGCCTCGGGCGAGGTCGCGCCGCAGTCGCTCGCGCGCGGCCGGGAAGCCGGGCGTCGGGTCGGCGAGAAAGGCGCGCAGCGAGCGCAAGGTGAGGGCAGTGGCGCCGATCTCCTGGAGCGCCCGCTCGGCGCCGGCGCCCGGGACCCGGGCCACGTCGAGGAAGGCGTGGACCAGGCGGGAGAGGTCGAAGACCATCGGGACCCAGTGATGCGGATGCGAGGGCCAGAGCTTGGCCCGGAGCATGGCGCCGGTGAGCCGCCGATGCGGCGCGAGCGCCTCGAGCCAACGCAGCATCACCCGCTCGAGGCGGACCGCGGGATCGGGGTCGGCGAGCAGCTCGGCGGGTGTCGCCCAGACCGCGGAAAGGGCCCGGGCGAACCAGGCATTCGCGATCGCGTCGATGTCGGGGAAACGGGCCGCGACCTCGGCGAGCGGCACGCCCGAGCGTTCGGCGAGCGCGGAGAGGCGGAGCTGCTCGAGCCCCGTCTCCTCGGCGAGCTCGAGGGCGAGGTCGAGGAGCCGGTCGGGATCGAGCCCGGCTGAGCGGGGGTCCGCCCGGCCGGCCATCGGCTCAGCCGGCCAGGAGCCGCCCGACCCTGTCGAGTGCGGCCGGTCGCTTCAGACCGTAGCGGGCGAGCGCGGGGGCCACGATCCGCTCGACCTCGGCGCGGCCGAGTTCGTCCATGAGCGCGCAGGGAGGCTTCGCGAAGCGCAGCGCCTCACGGGCACCCGTGTCGATGTCGGCCGGGGTCGCGACCTCCTCGTCGAGCTCCTGGAGGACGGCGAGGAACACGCCGAGCCGGATCCGGTCGCGGATGAGCGCGCGCCGCTCGGGCGGGATCTCGCCGAGCTGGCCGATCTCCCACATCCGATCGGCCTCGCCGACCTCGATCAGGCTCTTGGCCGGGGCGTAGAAGGGCCCGAGTGGCGCCAGATTCTGGATCGCGTGGAGGTTGATCCGCGGCTTGATGAGGTTCTGGACGCGGAACGGTCCGGCGGCCGCCCCCACGGCCTCCTCGGCGACCGCGTCGACCTCGGCCGGGGTCGCGAGCCCCTCGTCCAGGAGGCGGCAGGCCTCGTTCGTGTAGGGGCAGAAGAAGCGGTTGATGGCGAAGCCGTAGGCGTCCTTGCAGGTGATCGGCTTCTTGCCGGTGGCGCGGCAGAAGGCGAGGCCCGCTTCGACCGTGGCGGCCGCGCTGGCCTCGCCGCGGACCACCTCGACGATCGGGTTGATCTGGGCCGGGCTGAAATAATGGAGCCCCAGGAATCGGTCGGGCTTCCTCATGTGGCGGGCGAGCTCGCTCACCCTGAGGCAGCTCGTGTTGGTGGCGACGAGCGTGCGCTCGGGGAGCAGGCCCGAAAGCTCCTCGAACAGTTTCGCCTTGAGCGAGAACTCCTCGAAGATCGCCTCGATCACGAGGTCGCAGTCCGCGAGCCCGCCGAGACCGTCGACGGCGGCCAGGCGGCCAGCCGCCGCCTCGGCCTGTGCTGGGGTCATGCGGCCGCGCTCGACGCTCTTGGCCCAGAAGGCTTTGGCCTGGTCGATCGCGCCGCGGGCGGCCTCGGGCCGCGCGTCGTAGAGCCGGACCGCGATTCCGTGTCCGGCGACGTTGGTGGCGATGCCGGTCCCCATGGTGCCGGTGCCGACGATGCCGACCGTACCGATCTCGCTCATCCTCACCTCTCTCGAAGGGTCGGGCGGAACGGGCCCGTCAGTCGCCGAGATGACCGGGCAGCTCGTGCACGGAGACCCAGGTGAGGTCCTTGTCGACCTCCTTGACCACCTTCTCCTTGACCTTCTCGGGCAGCACCTCGCGCAACTCGCCGAGCATCTTGGGCGGTGCCACGAGCATCAGCCGGACGAAGCGGCCTTCGTTGCTCGCCTGCTCGAGGGTCTGGGCGAGTTCGCGCGCGAAGCGCTGCTTCTCGACCTCCTTGGGGTCGGTCGAGGGCTCCATGGCGTGGCGGTCGCCGACGTGGCTCGAATCGACGCTGCGGCCGGGCCGATCGGCCAGGAGCTCGCTGCCCTTCTCGCGGCCGCGGCCGACGAGCTCGGGCATCACGAGCTCGAGGGCGCCGACTCGCGGGTCGCCCTGGAAGATGCGGGCGCGGGCGCCGTCGGCCACCACCACCCACATGGTCCGGTTCGGCATGGCGATGGTTCCCCCTTCAAGGATCGGCGTCGCTCAGCGGCGCTCCTCCTCGGGAGCATCCGCGGTCAGGATGTCGTAGACGAGGGCCGCCGCCCCTTCGAGAGGGTGCGGTGCCTCGCCGAGCACGTCCTCGGCTCCGCTCGCCCAGAGCACGGCCTTCTCGATCTCGGCGACGGTCGCCCCTGTGGCCAGGATCTGGGCGAGCTTCTCGGGATCGTCGTCGCCGACCAGCTTCGCGATGTCGCTCAAGGTGGGGCGCAGATCGGGTGCGGGTCGGGTCGTCATGGTCTCCACCTGGGCATTGCCGGTGCCGGGCACAAGGCCCGGGCGCGGCTCAGGCCGCGCTCCGCGGCGTCACGCCGCGCAGCGCCTCGACCGCGGCCCGCCAGGCGATACGGTCCTCGCAGGCCTCGATCAGCACCATGGTCGGGGCGAGGGCGCGCAGCCGCTCGGCGAGGGCCGCCGGATCGTCCTCCTCCGCGGTTTCGATCCGCGTGTCCTCGCCGAGCACGGTCCTCGCCTCTTGGGCGGCGGCCCGGTCTGCGGCCAGTACGAGGAGCGGCAGCTGTGCCCGGCGGGCGAGTTCGCGGGCGAGCTCGAGGGCCGGCCGACCGGCCCGGTGAACGACCACGAGCGGCCCGCCGGCCCGGCCCATCACCAGGACCGGGCAGGGTAGCCGGGCCGGCGGCTCCTCGCCCCAGAAGGTCGAGGCGGTGGCCACGGCGAGCACGTCGCCGGCACCGAGCGGCAGGGCCTCGAGGCCGTGCGCGGTCTCGAGGCGCCAGCGCACCCGGTGGGTCGCGGCGGTTCGCTCGAGCCGCAGCCGCATGCGCTCGGCCACCGCGCGCAGCATCCGCTCGGCGAGCGCCACGTCGAACTCGCGCTCGCCGGCCGCGGACACGATCCGGGTGAAGGGGAGGGCGGCGGAGGCCGACAAGCGGCGGTCCTCGACCAGGAGTGCAACCATTTCGCGCTCGAGGCGGGCCGCCATGGCGAGCGCGGAGTCGAGGAGGGCGAGAGCCGTCTCCTCGGGCGGCACCGCGACCACGAACCGGGCGGGGGCGCTCACGTCGTCTCCTCCCGGCGCTCGCCCGGCCCCTCCTCGGCCTTCGCGCCGAACGCCTTGCGCTTCTCCGCCATGGCCCGCAGCCGATCCTCCGCCTTGCGGAACAGCGTGCCCTCGGGAAACAGCCCGTCCGGACCGCGCTCGCCCGCCGGCATACCGGTCAGGATCTCGATCCCTTCGGCGATCGTACGCACCGGGTAGATCGTGAAGAGCCCCTTGGCGACCGCGTCGCGGACCCGCTCGTGCAACATCAGATGCCGCACGTTCGCGGTCGGGATCAAGACGCCATGGCTGCCGTCGAGGCCGCGCGCGGCACAGACGTCGAAGAAGCCCTCGATCTTCTCGTTGACCCCGCCGATCGCTTGGACGTTGCCGTACTGGTCGACCGAGCCCGTGACCGCGAGGCTCTGCCGGATCGGCACCTCGGCGATCGCCGAGAGCAGCGCGTAGAGCTCGGTCGAGGAGGCGCTGTCGCCCTCGACCCCGCCATAGGACTGCTCGAAGACGAGGGTGGCGGAGAGCGAAAGCGGTAGGTCGGGGGTGAAAGTGGCGGCGAGGAACCCCGAGAGGATCAGCACACCCTTCGAATGGATCGGCCCGCCGAGCTTCACCTCGCGCTCGATGTCGATGACCTGGCCGCCGCCCATCCGCACCCGGGCGGTGATGCGCGACGGTCGTCCGAAGGCATAGCCGCCGATCTGCAGCACCGAAAGGCCGTTGATCTGGCCGATCGCGGCTCCGCTCGTGGCGATCTGGACCGTGCCCTCGGTGATGACCTCGAGCGAGCGCTCCTTGAGGCGCGAGAGGCGCCGCTCGCGGGCATCGAGCGCCCGCTGGACCGCGGCCGCGTCGATCACCGCCGCTTCGCCCGCCTGGAAGTCGGCTTCGCGCAGCACGTCGGAGAGATGTTCGATCTCCGTCGAGAGCTTGTGGGCGTCCT
This sequence comes from Geminicoccaceae bacterium, assembly GCA_036759485.1. Classification (GTDB taxonomy): domain Bacteria; phylum Pseudomonadota; class Alphaproteobacteria; order Geminicoccales; family Geminicoccaceae; genus JANXAZ01. Next base: position 6,959 of record DAIOUO010000115.1, read on the forward strand.
CGGCCCGCCGCGCGGCGTGCTCGAGCAGCCGGGCGACGCCGTCGCGGGCGAGCGGCTTGAGTTTCTCCTTGCGGGCGATGGTGGCGATCAGTCGGGCATAGAGGCCGATCGTCTCGGGATCGCGCGGCAGCCGCTCGTCGAAGTCGGCAGGGATCTTGAAGAGGCGGGCGAACTCCGGGTCGAGCTCGACCAGGAGCCAGTAGAGGAGCCGCTCGCCCACGAGCACGACCTTGACGTCCAAGGGCGTGGGCTCGGGCTCGAGGGTCTGGGTGCCGAGCACGCCGAGCGCCTGGAGGGCCGATTCGATCCGGATCTGGCCCGTGGTGAGCGCCCGTTTGAGGCCGTCGTAGGCCATCGGCCGGACGAGCAGCTTGCGGGCATCGAGCACGAGATAGCCGCCGTTGGCGCGGTGGAGCGCACCGGCGCGGATCATCAGGAAGTCGGTGAGAAGGGCACCCATCTCGGCGCGGTGCTCGATGCGCCCGACGAGGCGCTCGAAGGTCGGATCGTCCTCCTGGACCACGGGCGCACAGGTCCGCCCGGTATGGTCGACGATCAGGTTGACCCGGTAGCGGCGGAAGAGGGGGTGGCCGTCCTCGATCGCGACCGCCGCCGGTCCTGCCTGTTCCGGGAGTTGGAGAAAGGCCTCGACGTGCTCGATCACGTCCTTGCGCGCCGCCTCCAGGAACGTCAGCACGTCGGGCAAGTCGGTATAGGCGGGGCGGATCGAATCGAAGAGGAAATTGACGGCGAAGGCAGCGGTCTCGTCGTTGAGGGCTTTGATCCGCTCGCGGGTCTCCTTCATCCAGCGCGGAGCGTTGGCGAGCGCGTCCTTGAGTTTCTTCTGCAGACCCTCGACGGTCTGCTCGATCTGCCGGCGAATGGAATCGGGCAGAGCCTGGAAGATCTCCGGGGTAACGATGCGTCCGTCCGCCACCGGTGCGAAGGCGAAGCCCATGGGCGAGCGGATGAGCGCCACACTGTGCCGCTTGGCCTCCTCCTCGACCTCGGCGATCGCTTTCTCCTGGCGCTCCTTGAGCTCCTCCTCGATGACCTGGCGGCGAGTCCGGTACTCCTCGTTCTCGAAGGCGTTGCGAAGCGCCGGCAAGAGATCGGTCAGGAGCCGGTTCAGATCGTCGCGCAGCTTGGCGCCGCGACCGGCCGGCAGGCGCAACAGGCGCGGCGTGCGCGGATCGGTGAAGTCGGAGACGTAGCAGAGGTCGAGCGGGGCGGGCTCGCCCGCAGCGCGCGCCTCGAGGAGCTGGTGGACGGTGGTGTGCTTGCCGATGCCCTCGGGGCCGAGGGCGAAGACGTTGTAGCCCGGCCGCCGGGAGGAGAGCGCGTAACGCAGCGCCTCGATCGCCCGCTCCTGACCGATCGTCTCGCCGAGATCCGAGAGCTCGGCCGTGGTCTCGAAGGGCAGGCTCTCGAGGGGGCAGCACCAGGCGAGCGCCTCGGCGGGCAACGGGCTCGGTCGGCCGGTGCGGGGCTCTTCGGGCAAGGTTCGGCTCCTCAGCGCGCCGCGAGCGGCCGGTGGAACAGCCGGCCGAGCCCGGGCAAGGGATCGGTGATGCCGGAAAGCCTGAGCGCGTGCCAGGCCATGGCGTGGTTGGAGGAGGTCACGGGCTTGCCGAGCTCGGCCTCGATCGCCTCGGCCGCCTCGACGAGCCGCAGGCTCGTGCACGAGACGAAGACCAGATCGACCCGCGGGTCGCGGCCGAGCTCGAGCGCTGCCGCCCGGACCGAAGCGGGCTCGATCCGCGCCACCCGAGCGTCGTCCTCTTCCTCGAAGCTGCCGAAGAGGGGGATCTCGAAGCCGCGGGCCTCGACGTAGCGGCGGACCACCTCGTTGACCGCCCGGCCGTAAGGGGTGAGGACCGCGATCCGGCGGGCGCCCAGGGCCTCGAAGGCGGCGAAAGCCGCGCCGATCGGCGTGGTTACGGGTACACCCGGCCGCGCCTCGTGGACGCGGGCGGCGATCCGCTCCTCGCCCAGCACCATGGCCGCCGAGGTGCAGCCGAAGGCCACGACCGAGAGCGGCAGCACGGGCAGGATCAGCCGGGTGGCGGCAGCGATGTCGTCCTCCATGGCGGCGAGGGTCTCGGGCGTGATTCGGGCGTCGTTCCAGATCCGGCTCTCGTAGAGGGCTACGCCCTCGAGCCCGTGGAAGACCCGCCGCCATTCGTGCTCGATGGTCTGGTCGGTGGCGAGCACGACCAGCCCGATCCGGGCTCGGGCTCCGATGCCCCCGTCCATCCGGAACGGCAGCCCGCCGCGATATTCCGTCGACATCGAAGGGCCCTCCGTGCGGCCTCAGGCGGCTCTGGGCTCGAGGCCGGTCGGGTCCCACCCGGGCCGTCGGCCGGCCAGCAGATCCGCGATCACCCGGGCGGTGCCGCAGGCCCAGGTCCAGCCCATGTGGCCGTGGCCCGTGTTGACCCAGAGATTGCGCTGCCGGCCGCGGCCGATGATCGGCAGGTTCGTGGGCGTCATCGGCCGCAGCCCCGCCCAATATTCCGGCCGGCTCCAGTCGCCCGCCTGCGGGAACAGCTCGTGGGCGGCCTTGAGCATCGGCGCGAAATCCTCGGGCCGGTGCGACCAGTCCCAGCCCCCGAGCTCGGCCACGGCGGTGAGCGGGCCGACGCCGCGCAGCGTCACCGGCCGGGCG
>DAIOUO010000116.1:0-9584 GCA_036759485.1 Geminicoccaceae bacterium
GGTCGATCTCGCGCTCCTCGTGGTCGAGACGGCGAGCGGAGCGATCCGGGCGGCCGTGGGCAGCGGCGACTTCCACGATTCCCGCCGGGCCGGGATGCTCGACCACACGCTCGCGATCCGCTCCCCCGGCTCGACGCTCAAGCCCCTCGTCTACGGGCTCGCCTTCGACGGCGGGCTCGCCCATCCGAATACGCTCGTGGCCGACCGGCCGATGCGGTTCGAGGACTGGGCGCCCGGCAATTTCGACGGCGGCTTCGACGGCGAGGTGAGCCTGCGCGCGGCCCTTCAGCACTCGCTCAACCTGCCGGCCGTGCAGGTCGCCGAGCGGGTGGGACCGATCACGATCGCGCGACGGCTCGCCGAAGCCGGGATCATCCTCGAGCAGGGCCCGGCCGGGCCGGCGCCCGGCCTGCCGCTCGTGCTCGGCGGGGTCGGTGCCCGCCTCGTGGATCTCGTCCGGGCCTACAGCGCGCTCGCCCGGGACGGCCGGCCGATCCGCCCTTTCGACGATCCGCAGGCGCTCGGCGAGCCGGACCCGCCGCTGCTCGGGCCGGCGGCCGCCCGGGCGGTCGCCGCGATCCTGGCCGAGCTGCCGCGACCGCCCGGGATCGCGCCCTCCGAGCGGCGCGTCGTCTACAAGACCGGTACCTCGCACCGCTATCGCGACGGTTGGGCGATCGGCTTCGACGGCGGCCACGTGGTGGGGGTTTGGGTCGGCCGGGCCGACGGGGCCGCCTGCGCGGTCTGCAACGGGCCGGGCACGGCGGCCCCGCTCCTGTTCCGGGTGATGGGGCTCTTGCCCGAACGGCCGCTCTCGCCCCTGCCGCTCGACCATCCGCTCGCCGGTCCGGCACCACCGGCGCTCGCCCGGCTCGCTCCGCGGGACGCTCCCTTGGGACCGGTGGGCGGCCCGCGGATCGCCTTCCCGGTCGCCGACAGCACGGTGCTGGTCGCCGAGGGGGCGGAGCTGCCGCTGCGCGCGGCCGGCGGCGAGGCTCCTTATCGCTGGCTGATCGACGAGCGCCCGCTGGCGCCCGCGGGCCGCAGGCGCGAGCCGAGCTGGCGGCCCGCCGAGGAGGGCTTCGCGGTGCTGCGAGTGGTCGACGTTCGCGGGCGGAGCGATACGGTCACGGTCCGGGTTCGGCGGCCCGAGCCGGTCCCGCTCGGCCCAGCATCGCCGTCCAGAACGCGTCCCGCGCCATGAAGCTCTCGGCGCTGTCGTTCGGGAAGAGTGTGAGGAGGAGGAACGCGTAGCCGGGCAGCCGGGCGAGCTCTTTTTGGAGCTCGTCCGGGGTCGTCCGGGCGAGCCAGCCGTCGGCGGCGTTCCGGTCCTCCTCGCGGCGCGAGAGCAGGAGGGTGAGGGCGTGCTCGGCGCAGCTCGCGGGGCTCGTCTCTCCGAGCAGCGAGAGGAGGCCGGTGACGATCGCCGTGCACCAGGTGGCATAAGCGGCGCAGGGATGGCCGCGGCGGAAGGTCTCGGGGTGGCGGTTGACCACCGCCGTCACCCCGTCGGTCGACAGCCGCGCCCGCGCCTGGGACCAGAGATATTCGTCGAGGAGCTTGGCCCGGTCGGCCCAGCTCAGGTATTGGAGCCGGCGCGCCAGTTCCTCGGCCGCCGCCAGGGCCGCCTGCCAGCTGCCGGGCAGGGCCGCGGCGAGGGTGGCGTGGACCTCGGCCTGCCCGGCGGTCACGGGGCTTTCCTCCCTGCGACCCGGGCGAGCTCCCGCGACATCGGAACCTCGCGCAGCATGGGGCACCACCTCTCGACCCGATCCGCCCGCGCGACCGGCACGCCCGATCACGCGGCATCACGCCGACCCCAATTCAACCAAAACGCGATGGTTCGTCAACCCGCCCCCGAAGGCCGACGGCGAACCGCCTGCATTATCGCCAATTCCGCGCTCAACTCAACGGCAGGCGGGTGACAGGGGGATGACCGCGCCACGAGCCCTGCCCGGCGAGGGGAGCGAGCCGACCTCGCCGATGATCGCTCAGTACCGGGAGCTCAAGGCCCAGCACCCGGGGACCTTCCTGTTCTTCCGGATGGGCGATTTCTACGAGCTGTTCTTCGAGGACGCGGTCGAGGCCGCCCCCCTGCTGGACATCGCGCTCACCCGCCGGGGCCGGCACCAGGGCGAGGACATCCCGATGTGCGGGGTGCCGGCGCACAATGTCGAGCCGTACATCCATCGGTTGATCCGCAGGGGTCACAAGGTGGCGATCTGCGAACAGCTCGAGGATCCGGCCGAGGCCCGCCGGCGCCCGGGCAAGCCGCTCCTGCGGCGCGACGTGGTGCGGATCGTCACCCCCGGTACGCTCACCGAGGACGGCCTCCTGGAGGCCCGCCGGCACAACCATCTCCTGGCGATCGCCCGGATCCGCGGCGACTGGGGCTGCGCTTGGGTCGACATCTCGACGGGCGATCTCTGGACGGAGGCGGTCGACGAGCCCGGCCTCGCCGCGCTCCTCGCCCGGATCGAGCCGGGCGAAGTGCTGCTCGCCGAGCGACTGGCCGAGGACGGCCGGCTCACGGCGCTCTTGGGCGAACGGCGCGAGCGCGTGACGCGGCTGCGCGACGGGGCCTTCGAGAGCACGGCCGCGGCCCGAAGGCTCGCCGCCTTCTACGGCGTGGCCGAGGTCGGTGCGCTCGGCGAGCTGAGCCGCCCCGAGGTCGCGGCGGCGGGCGGCCTGCTCGACTATCTCGAGCTCACCCAGAAGGGTACGCTGCCGCGGCTCGGCCGGCCGCAGCGGGTAGCGCCGCGCAGCGTGCTGCAGCTCGACCCGGCGACGCGGCGCAACCTCGAACTCACCCGTGGCCTCTCCGGCGACCCGGCGACCGGGCTGCTCGCGACGATCGACCGGACGCGGACCAGTGCCGGCGCTCGCCTCCTGGCCGAGCGCCTCGCGGCACCGCTCGCCGAGGTCGGGGCGATCCGATCGCGCCTCGACCGGGTCGAGGCGATGTTGCTCGCCGAAGATCTGCGCGCTTCGGTGCGCGAGGCGCTCGCGCGCTGTCCCGACCTCGAGCGGGCGCTCGCCCGGCTCTCGCTCGGCCGTGGCGGTCCGCGCGATCTCTCGGCGGTCGGCCGGGCGCTCGCCGTGGCCGGGCGCCTGCGCGCCCTTCTCGGCGCCGGAGGCCACGCGCTCGCGGAGCTCGCGGCCGGGCTCGCCGAGCTCGACGCGCTCGCGGGCCGGATCCGCGCCACCCTGATCGACGAGCCGCCCGTCTCGGCCCGCGACGGCGGTTTCGTCCGGCCGGGCGCCGATCCCGAGCTCGACGAGCAGCGCGGCTTGCGCGACGAGGCACAGCGCCACTTGGCGGCGCTCGAGGCGCGCTATCGGGAAGCGACCGCGATCGGCTCGCTCAAGATCCGCCACAACCAGGTGCTCGGCTGGTTCGTCGAGGTGCCGGCGAGCCAGCTCGCCAAAGTGCCGGCGAGCTTCGCCTTGCGCCAGAGCATGGCGGGCGCCGGTCGCTTCGGGACGGCCGAGCTCGCCGAGCTCGCCGAGCGGATCGCCAGGGCGGCCGAGCGGGCCCTCGAGCGTGAGCTCGAGCTCTTCGCGGAACTGCGGGGCGCGGTGCTCGCCGCCGCCGAGGAGCTCGCCCGGACGGCCCGAGCACTCGCCGAAATCGACGTGGCGGCGGCGCTGGCCGAGCTCGCCCGCGAACGGCGCTGGACCCGGCCGCATGTCGACGAGGAGCCGCGAATCCGGATCAGGAGCGGCCGTCACCCGGTGGTCGAGGCGGCGCTCGCCCGCGAGCAGCGGCCTTTCGTCGCCAACGATCTCGAACTGCACCCGGAGGACCGGCTCTGGCTGCTCACCGGCCCCAACATGGCGGGCAAGAGCACGTTCCTGCGGCAATGCGCGCTGATCGTCGTGCTCGCCCAGATGGGCAGCTTCGTGCCGGCCGATTCGGTCGAGCTCGGGGTGGTGGACCGGCTGTTCTCGCGGGTGGGTGCGGCCGACGATCTGGCCCGCGGTCGGTCGACCTTCATGGTCGAGATGGTCGAGACCGCGACGATCCTGAACCAGGCCGGGCCGCGCTCCTTCGTGATCCTGGACGAGCTCGGCCGGGGAACGGCGACCTTCGACGGCCTCTCGCTCGCCTGGGCGGTGCTCGAGCATCTGCACGAGGTGAACCGGTGCCTCGGGCTGTTCGCCACCCATTTCCACGAGCTCACGGCCCTCTCGGCGCGGCTGCCGGCACTCTCCTCCCACACGGTCAAGGTCAAGGAGTGGCGCGGCGAGGTCGTGTTCCTGCACGAGGTCGGCAGGGGTGTGGCGGACCGGTCTTACGGGATTCACGTGGCGCGCCTCGCGGGCCTGCCGCCGGCCGTGACCCGCCGGGCCGAGGAGGTGCTGCGCCGTCTCGAGGAGGGCGAGGCCCGCTCGGTCCCGGCCCGGTTGGCCGACGATCTGCCGCTCTTCGCAGCGGCCGCCGCCCGCGGTGCCACGGTCGAGGCGCCCGGGCGGCGCGGCCCTTCCCCGATCGAGACCGCGCTCGCCGCGGTCGACCCGGACGCCCTCACGCCCAAAGAGGCGCTCGAGCTCGTCTATCGGCTCAAGGGGCTGCTCGACGGGGTGGACTGAACAGGCCGGCTGGCTGATCGTCCGACCAGTGCCTATCTCAGGGTCGGGACGGGGAAGGGTCCGGAGGTCGGCCGTGGACCGCAAACAGCAGCTCAACATCTGGTACGCGGTCGCCGCGGTCTTTCTCGTTCTGTTGATTCAGGGGTGGATGCGCGAGATGCGCACCACCGAGGTGATCCCCTACAGTGAATTCAAACAGTATCTCGAGCAGGGGCTGGTCGATCGCATCGCGGTCGGCGAGCAGTTCATCACGGGTCAGTTCAAGCAGCCGCAGGGCGGCAAGACCCATTTCGTCACACCCCGTGTCGACCCGGCGATCGCCAACGAACTCGCCAAACACGGGGTCGAGTTCACGGGCACGGTCGAGAACACCTTTCTCCGCGACTTGCTGTCCTGGGTCGTCCCTGTTCTCGTCTTCTTCGCGATCTGGGCCTTCGTCTTCCGCCGCTTCGCCGAGCGGCAGGGGCTCGGCGGTTTCATGTCGGTCGGCCGCTCGAAGGCCAAGATCTATGTGGAGAAGGACACCAAAGTGACCTTCGACGACGTGGCCGGGGTGGACGAGGCCAAGGCCGAGCTCGTCGAGATCGTCGAGTTCCTCAAGAACCCCAAGGAATACGGCGCGCTCGGCGCGCGCATCCCCAAAGGTGTCCTGCTCGTGGGCCCGCCGGGGACCGGCAAGACGCTGCTCGCCAAGGCGGTGGCCGGCGAGGCCGGGGTTCCCTTTTTCTCGATCTCGGGCTCCGAGTTCGTCGAGATGTTCGTGGGCGTGGGTGCGGCGCGGGTGCGCGATCTCTTCGAGCAGGCGCGCAAGGCGGCGCCTGCGATCATCTTCATCGACGAGCTCGACGCCCTGGGTCGGGCACGAAGCGCTCTCACCGGCATCGGCGGCCACGACGAGCGCGAGCAGACTTTGAACCAGCTGCTGACCGAGCTCGACGGCTTCGACCCGTCCGAGGGGGTGGTGCTGCTGGCGGCCACCAACCGGCCCGAGATCCTCGATCCGGCCCTCCTGCGCGCCGGCCGGTTCGACCGCCAGGTCTTGGTCGATCGGCCGGACAAGCTCGGCCGCATCCAGATCCTCAAGGTACACATCAAGAAGGTCAAGATCGCGCCCGATGTCGACATCGAGCAGATCGCGGCGATCACGACCGGCTTCTCGGGTGCCGATCTCGCCAATCTCGTCAACGAGGCGGCCCTCCTGGCGACGCGCCGGCGCGCCTCGGCCGTCACGATGGCGGACTTCACGGCGGCGGTCGAACGCATCGTCGCGGGCCTCGAGAAGCGCAACCGTGTCCTCAACCCGCGCGAGCGGGAGATCGTGGCCTATCACGAGATGGGCCACGCGCTGGTCGCGCTGGCACTGCCCGGCACCGATCCGGTGCACAAGGTCTCGATCGTGCCCCGCGGGGTCGGGGCCCTCGGCTACACGATCCAGCGGCCGACGGAAGACCGCTTCCTCATGACCAAGGAGGAACTGCTCAACAAGATCGCCGTCATCCTCGGCGGTCGGGCGGCCGAGATGATCGTGTTCGACCATCTCTCGACCGGAGCCGCCGACGATCTCGTGCGAGCGACCGACATCGCCCGCTCGCTGGTCGCGCGTTACGGCATGGACCCCAAGCTGGGCTCGGTGGCCTACGACGTCGAGCGGAGCCCCTTCCTGCAGCCGGTGGCCGGTCAGTACTCGATCGAGCGCCGGTTCAGCGAGGACACGGCGCGCGAGATCGATCTCGCGGTCCGGCGGATCATCGACGAGCAGTTCGAACGGACGATCGCGATCCTGCGAGACAATCGCGAGGTCCTCGAGCGCTGCGCCCGCGAGCTGCTCGAGGTCGAGACGCTCGACGAAGCGGCGCTGCGGCGCCTCACCGCCGATCTCCGCCGGGTCACGGAGCCGGCCCGGGCGGCGGCCTGAGCCGGTTCAGAAGACGGCCTCGCGCAGGATTTCGGCGAGGTTCGAGAGCGCGAACGGCCGGAAGCGGAACACGACTTCGTGGCGTCCGGGAGGTAGGGCCACGGCGCGGAACAGGAGGTTGGCGCGCAGGAGTTCGGCCGGTCGACCGTCGACCTCGACTTCCCAACCCGGGTACCAGAGGTCGTTCAGGACGAGGAAGGTGCGCAAGGGCGTAGCGACGGCGACCTCCACCTCGGTCGTCCGCCAGCGGCGCATCTCGACCTCGGGCTCGGCGATCGAGCCGTCGATTCGGGTGGCCCAACGGTTCCACTCGTTGGGCCGCCGGTCGAGGATCACGGCCGTCGTGGGATCGAGCTGCGGCCAGCGCCCCTGGGCGCGGATCCGCTCCTCGTCCAGGACGACGCCGCGCCGGACCAACATGACGCGGGGCAGAGCGAGCGGGTTCTCGTGGATCCGCGCGGTGCCGAGGGTCGCCACGAGCGGCATCGAGTCGAGCGGCAAATGCGGATCGAGCTCCTCCGGGCGGACCGGGGTCACGAGGAAGCGGGCACCCAGGAGCCGCTGGAGCGGTGCCGCATAGCCCGGCGCGAGGGGAGTGAAGCGGCGGACCGGCTCGTGGCTGTTCTGGCCGGCGCCGATCGCGCCCTCGTAGGCGGCCAGGCGGAGGGGGCCATAGCCGAGGGTGCTCTCGAGGCCGTGCAGCATCGAGGCCTTCTGCCAATAGCCGCCGAGGCCCAGGATCTCGAAGCGGGGCGGGCCCGCGGGCCCGGTGGCATCGGCCGCGAGCGAAGCGAGGGTGGTGCCGAGACCGTCGCCCTCGACCGCGCCGAGCTCGCGCAAGTCCGCGGACGAGGCGGCGTTGAGCGCGCTGCCGGCATTGTGGATCCGCAGATCGACGGCGGCGAACGCCAAGAGGGCGAGCGCCAGCGCGTGCCGGCCCTCGCTCTGGCGGGCGAGGGCGGCGAGCAGCATGGCCGCGGTCGCGAGCGCGGCGAGCCCGGCGGCCAGCACCGGGATCGTGCGGCCGAGCTGGTCGAAGCGGTCGGCGAGAACGAGGCCGTAAGCGAGCGCGGCCAGGAAGGCCGAGCCGGCGACCGCGAGGGCAAGCCGGCTCGGGCGGGCCGGCGCACCGAATTCGAGCATACGGCCGAAGAGCCAGCCCGAGCAGACGGCGAGGGCCGGGACCAGGAGGAAAGCCGCGTCCGCCGGACGGCGGAACCGGTCGACGCCGGGCAGCCAGTCGAAGAGGAAGGGGAAGACCGGCGTGTGTCGGCCGAGGGCGTAGAGAGCCGCGCCGATCGCGAGCAGGACGAAATAGCGGATCTCGGGCGCGGCGAGGCGTCGGCCGAGGAGCCCGTGGCCGAGCAGGAGCGCCAAGGGCAGGGCGCCCAGATAGAGATAGTTGGTCGAGCGGTCGGTCCAGTCGCAGCAGGGCCAGCGCGGGTTGGTGGGCCCCCAGTAGCCGGCGTGATGCCCGAGCGAGCCGAAGAAGTCGGGCGCGAGCATGGTGAAGAGGTTGACCGGCGAGAGCGAGCCCGTGAGGGCCTCCTCGAGCGGGATCGCCGGCCGGTTGCTCAGGGTCGCGAGCTGGAGCGTGAGGAGAAGCGGCACCGCGACGAGCAGGCCGGTGGTCCCGGCGGCGACCAGGAGCGCCGGCCGCCGCTCGCGCAGCCAGAGGGCGGGCCGATCGGCCGAGAGCCAAGCGTGCAGGACGTACCCGGCGAGCGCCCAGGCGCCGAGCATGGCGACCTGGTCGCGGCCCAGGAGCATGCAGGCGGCAGCGAGGCCGAACGCCACGGCCCAGGCCTTCGAGGCGCGATCGAGGGTGAGCCGCAGGAGCGGCAGCGAGACCACGAACCAAGTGTAGCTCCCCACGAGCCCGAGATGCTGCAGCCGGCCGGCGACGGTTCCACCGAGCATGGCGACGAGGGCGGCGAGCACGCCGCCCGGCATCGACCAACCCGCCACCCGGAACCAGGCCAGCACCGCGAGCCCCACCAGGAGGAGGTGGAGGAGCTCGACACGGTCGACGGCCGCCATCGACGGCCGCTCGACCAACCAGGCGAGGGCGGCCAAGAGCGGCTGGAAGATCAGCGACTGCGGGTCGGCGACGAGCGGCCAGCCGCCGTAGACATAGGGGTTCCAGAAGGCCGACTGGCCGCTGTGCCAGACGTCCGAGAGGAAGCGGACGGTGGGGTAGAACTCGGTCTTGGCGTCCCAGGGTATGATTGCCCCGCCGACCAGCCAGGGCCAGGCGAGCAGGAGCCAGGCGGCCGCCACGAGGCCGACCCCGAAGGCCCACGATTCCGCGAGCGCGGCCGCCAGCGGGCGTGCCGGGGTTCCGACGACCGTCCCGCCGGCACGCAGCTCCCCTCGAGACCGGACGGCCCGGATGGCTTCGATATCCTGCATGTCGATCCGCCGGAGCCCGGCGCCTTGGTCCTGGCCGCCGCCCCGGCGGCAGGTCTCGTCGTATCGCTCGTTCCGAGGCGCCCCGCGGTGGAATGCCGGCAGCAGAGGGCCCGCGCAAGACCCGCCGGTCGCTCAGGACCCGGTCCTGTTGTCGCGACGTATCAGTACCATACGCCGGTGCGATGCCAGCGCGGTGGCCCCGTCACGACGCGCACCGTCCGCGGACCCGCGAGCCGGTCGGGCAGCTCGAGCGGTGCCTCGACCGGCTCGTAGAGGTCGAGCAGCCGGCGGATCCGCTCCTCGGTCGGCGGGTGCGTGCGCAGGAGCGAAGGTAGGGGCATCCGCCGGCCGGGCAAGAGGATCTCCTCCCAATAGCGGCCCTGGTAGCGCTCGAGCTTGGCCAGAGCCGAGGCGAGACCACGGGGATCGCCGGTCAGCGCGGCAGCATCGAGGTCGGCGTCGAACTCGCGCGAGCGCGAGAGGGCGAGCTGGAGGAGACCGACGAGGGTCGGGGCGAAGACGAGGAGGAGGACCACGAGCCAGGGTACCACGACCTCGTCGGCCATCAGGAACGGCAGGTTGAGGATCAGGAGCAGCTGGCCGATCCACGAGAGCAGGCTCGTGAGCCGGCTCACCACGTCGGCGAGCCCCATGATCCAGAGAT
>DAIOUO010000117.1:0-9543 GCA_036759485.1 Geminicoccaceae bacterium
CCTCGGGCGGATCGCTCTCGGCGGCAAGGCCGAGTCGGTCGGTCACGACCGCGACCCGATCGTGCGGCAGCCGCACGTAGAGGAGATCGGGGAGCGGCCGGCTCGCGGCGTCGAGGGCCGGTTCGGCCGCCGCTTCCTCGGCCGGGCCGATGCCCTGGGCGGCACGGTCCTCGGCCCGGATCCGGGCGATCTCCTCGGCCGTGGCACCGATCGCCCGGAGTTCCGGGATCCAACCGCGGTCGTTGGCGGCGACGAGGGCCAGCCGCCGGGTCCAGCGATCGGGCCCGAGAGCCAGGAGCGCGAAGACCTGCTCGAGGCTCGTCGGCCGTCGCGCGCCGGCCCGGTCTCCGTGATGGTCGACCAGCCGGCAGCGGGCGAGCAGGTCCTCTAGCAGATCGGGGCGGAGCTCGACGAGCACGGGTGTCCGCCCGGCGGCGAGCGCCGCCTCGATCGCACCCCGATAGGCCGAGGCGACGGCGGTTCGCCAGGAAAGGCCGAGGTCGAGGAGCGCCTCTTCGCCGCGCTCCGCACCAACGAGGCGGGCGATCTCCGACATTTCGAGATCACGTCCGCCCAAGCAGAAGAGAAGATCGCGGCTCATCGCCGCTCCCGGCGATCGCATCCGCCGTCCAGCCATTGCTCGATCGGCAAACGCCAGAACAACCAGAACAGCGCGAAAGCGAACAGCCCGACCAAGAAGAACGAGACGATGCCCACACGCCCGACGATCTCCTCGCCGAAGACGTTCATCCCGAGGAACCCGGTGGCCGCGGTGATGACGAGGCCCCAGAAGACCGTGCGGTTGAGGCGTGCCGCCTTGCGGGCGAGCTCGCGCTGCTCGCGAGCGCCCGAAACCTGGTTGGCCTCGCGCACCTCACGCGCGATCTGATCGTAGAGCGGGCGCAAGCGCAACATCTCGCGCAGACGATCGAAGACCTCCTGGCCCTGGATCTGGGCCGAGATGTCCTCGAACCAGTAGCGATGGGTGAAGCGCAGCACGTCGTTCTCGATCGCCTCGGCCGCTTCCTCGAACCGCTCCGGATCTCCGTTCGCCGCCTGGAGCGCGTCCGCGAGCCGCTCGGAGAGCGTGAGCAGTGCGTTCTTCTGGAAATAGGCAACGAGCGCCAGCTGGAAATAGTGCCGCCTTCCGTGGTCGGCGGTCACCTCGCGGAAGAAATCGAAGCCGCTCTTTTCGGGTGGTGCACAGCTGCCGACCAGGGCCATCGCGTAGGGCGAGAAGAGAAAGCGGGTCCTCATCGCGGTGGCGGCATCGAAGAACCGATCGTAGCAATGCCGTCGCTCGAAATCCTCGAGGAAGCCGGCTGCGTAGGGCAACCCCTCCCCCGCCTCGTCGGCCATCGCGAGCCGCACCCAGTCCGACCGGTCGATCGCGTGCGCGTCCTCCACACCGAGGATCAAGAGGGCGAAGGCACGATCGTCGCCCATCTGCGAAAGCACGATCTTTTGTATGCCCGCCGCATAGCCCTCGATCGGGAGGGGTTCCAGAAACCGCCGCCCGGTCGGATGGAGCGGCGGAGAGTGGTGTTCTCGGTGGTGCGCGATACTCGCGGCGGCGCGGATGTCCTCGTCCTTCGTGAAGTTCGGCACGGACCGCGCCGGATCGCCCGAGACCGCCCGAAACACGATCGGGAAGAGGGGCGCGACGAGCCCCTCTTCGGCCGGGACGCGCGTTCCGATCGTGTCGAAGGGAGCGAAGTAGGGCGGAAAGACGCGCCGCAGCCGCTCGTGCAGTGTAAGGGCGAGGGCGAGGCTCATGGTCTGGCGTGCGCGGCCGCCCCCGCCCGCCGGCAGACGCTTCGCGAGATCCGGATCGAACCGGAGTTCGAGCACCAGCATCGCGTTGCCGGTGTCGAACAGATAGAGGTTGAGCCGGTCGACGCGGAAGCGGTAACAGGCCGGCTCGTGCGCGCCCGGCTCGCGCACCGCCACGTCGACCGCACCGACATCGTCGCGACGGAAGAGCCGAATGGGCGCGCGCTCTGGCCTTTCGCCACGCTCGCCGAAGAGGTAGCGCTGCACATAGGGCTCGAAATAGACGAACTCGGCATAGGCCCTGGCGAGCGCGTCGCCTGTTCGACCCTCGTCCTCGGGCAGGTGCAGCCAGCGCGGTGCGATCTCTCGCCAGGACGAGCGGTCGAGCAGGCGGACCAGTTCCCGCACGAGCTCGCCGCCCGACCGAGCGAAGGGCCGCGTGCGGTCGCAGGCCTCGATCGCGAAGGGGACGAGCGGGATCTCGCGGAAGAGCGTGACCGGGACGTCGCGGGCCGCGACCGTACACTCTCTCCCCCGGCAGGCCTCGGCGCTCGACGCGTAGGAGCGGGCCGCGAGCCTGTCCATCCCCGGCCCCGTGCGCGTGCGACGCTCCACCCGGGTTCGGCGTCCGACTCGGGTCGACGGCCTTCCTTCGGCCCGCTGGCGCCGGGATCGACCACGCCCGCGACAGGGGCCTGCGGGCGCGCTAGGAGAAGGCCGAGGCGGGTGGGGAGACGGGGTGTGCCGCAGGCGACCGCGGATCGTCGCAAGAGGCTCGAAGCGATCCTGCGCAGAGGCCCCGTGATCCCCGTGGTCACGATCGCCGATGCCGCGCACGCGGTCCCGCTCGCCCGGGCGCTCCTCGAGGGCGGCATCGCGGTCGTGGAAGTCACCTTGCGGACCCCGGCGGCCACGGAAGCGATCCGCCGGATCCGCGCCGAGGTGCCCGCCATCCTCGTGGGCGCCGGCACGGTCCTCTCGCCCGCTCAGCTCGAGCAGGTGGACAAGCTCGACGTCGCCTTCGCCGTGAGCCCGGGGGCGACGGTCCGCCTGCTCGAGGCCGCCCGAGCCTCGCCCGTGCCGCTCCTCCCCGGCGTCGCCACCGCCAGCGAGGCCATGGCCGTGCTCGAGAGCGGCTTCACCCTCGCCAAGCTCTTCCCGGCCGAGCCCGCGGGCGGGGTGGCACTCCTGAAGGCCTTGGCGGGCCCCCTGCCCGAACTCCGCTTCTGCCCCACGGGCGGGATCGACGCGGGCAACGCCGCCGCCTACCTGAGGCTCTCGAACGTGCTCTGCGTAGGCGGGTCCTGGCTCGCGCCGGCGGATGCGATCGCGGCCGGCGACTGGCGGCGTATCACCGCACTCGCCCGGGCCGCCTCGGAGCTCGGTGGAGGCGCGCGATGAGCACCGCCCTGGAGGCCGCTTGGTCGGCCCTCGAGCGGCACCGGTTCGAGCTCGGCACGATCTCGCTCCGTCGGCTCTTCGCCGCGGACCCGAACCGCTTCGCCCGCTTCTCCCTCGTCCTCGACGATCTCCTGATCGACCTCTCGAAGAACCTGATCACCGCCGAGACGCTCTCCCTCCTCGTGGAGCTCGCACGAGCGGCCGAGGTCGAGCTCTGGCGCGAGCGGATGTGGGCGGGCGAGCGGATCAACACGACCGAGGACCGGCCGGTCTTGCACGTGGCGTTGCGCCATCGCGGCCCGGAGCCCATCGAGGTCGACGGCCGCGACGTGATGCCCGAGGTGCGTGCCGTGCTCGAGCGGATGCGGGCCTTCGCGGCCGAAGTTCGCGAGGGGCACTGGCGGGGCGCCACCGGCGCACCGATCCGGGACGTCGTCAATCTCGGCATCGGTGGCTCCGATCTCGGCCCGCAGATGGTCTGCACCGCCCTCGCGCATCTCGCCCGGCCCGATCTGCGGGCGCACTTCGTCTCGAACGTGGACGGCGCCCATCTGGCGGCCACGCTCGCCCGGCTCGCGCCCGAGACGACCCTGTTCGTGGTCGCCTCCAAGACCTTCACGACCCAGGAGACGATGCAGAACGCGGCCTCGGCCCGGGCCTGGCTCACCGCCGCCCTCGGCGAAGCCGCGGTCGCCCGCCACTTCGTCGCGGTCTCGACCAACGCGGCGGCGGTGCGTGCCTTCGGCATCCAGCCCGACCGTATGTTCGGCTTCTGGGACTGGGTCGGCGGGCGCTATTCGCTGTGGTCGGCGATCGGCCTGCCGATCGCACTCTTCCTGGGCTTCGAGCGGTTCGAGGAGCTGCTCGACGGCGCCTATGCCATGGACCGGCATTTCCGCACCGCACCGCTCGAGACCAACGCGCCCGTGCTCCTGGCGCTCGTGGGCATCTGGTATCGGGATCTCCTGGGTTTCTCGACGCACGCGGTGCTGCCCTACGATCAGCGGCTCGCGCGGTTGCCGGCGCATCTCCAGCAGCTCGACATGGAGAGCAACGGCAAGCGGGTGCGGCGCGACGGGCGACCGGTCGAGCGGCCGACCGGGCCGATCGTCTGGGGCGAGCCCGGGACGAACGGGCAGCACGCCTTCTTCCAGCTCCTCCATCAGGGCACCGAGATCGTGCCCTGCGACCTCCTGGCGGCCGCCCTGCCCGACCACGACCTCGCGGGCCACCACGAGAAGTTGCTCGCCAACCTGTTGGCCCAGGGCCAGGCCCTGGCCTTCGGCAAGGACGAGGCCGAGGTGCGGACCGAGCTCGCGGCCAAGGGGCTTTCCGGTGCCGCTCTCGAGGCCCTCGTCCCGCACAAGGTCTTCCCGGGCGATCGGCCGACGACGACGATCCTGTTCCGCCGGCTCGACCCGTTCACCCTCGGCCGGCTGATCGCCCTCTACGAGCACAAGGTCTTCGTCCAGGGCGTGATCTGGGGAATCGACAGCTTCGATCAGTGGGGCGTGGAGCTCGGCAAGGAGCTGGCGGCCGGGATCCTGCCCGACCTCGCCCCGGAAGCGGTACCGAAGCCGCGCGATCCCTCGACCTCGGGGCTCCTCGCCCATTTGCGGCGGCTGCGGGCGGGGCCCGCGGGGTGAGCGCCCTCGAGCCCTGGCGCCTCGGCGAGCCCGAGATCGCGGCACTGGTCGAGGCCCGCCACGGCGACCCCTTCGCGGTCCTCGGCCCGCATCCCGCCCCGGACGGGCTCGTGATCCGTGCGCTCCTGCCCGGTGCGACGGCGATCGAGGTCGTCGATCCCGGCGGCCGGCCGCTCGGCGCCTTGCAGCCGCGCCACCCGGACGGGCTCTTCGAAGGGATTCTTCCCGGCCGCACGGGGCCCCTGGCCTATCGGCTGCGCACTCGCTTCGGCGAACGGACCCTCGAGCTCGAGGACCCCTATCGCTTCGGCCCGGTGCTGGGTGAGCTCGACGAGCATCTGTTGCGCGAGGGCACGCATCGCCGACTCTGGGAGCGGCTCGGTGCCCGGCCGATCGTCCACGAGGGGGTGGCGGGTGTCCACTTCGCGGTCTGGGCGCCCAACGCCTCCCGGGTCGCGGTGGTGGGCGACTTCAACGGCTGGGACGGGCGTCTGCACGGCATGCGCCTGCGGCGGGCCTCGGGGGTCTGGGAAATCTTCCTGCCCGGGGTCACCGAGGGCGCCCGTTACAAGTACGAGATCAAGGACCGGGAGGGCCGCCTCCTGCCCTCGAAGGCCGATCCCTTCGGCACCGCCGCCGAGCTCCGGCCCGCCACCGCCTCGATCGTCCGCGCGCTCCGCCCCTTCCCCTGGACGGACCGGGCTTGGATGGCGCGGCGCGCCGAGATGCGGCCGCTCGAGCGGCCGATGGCGATCTACGAGGTCCATCTCGGCTCCTGGCGGCGGCGGCCGGACGGCTCCTTCTTGTCCTGGGACGAACTCGCCGACGAGCTTCTCCCCTACGCCGCCGGGCTCGGCTTCACCCATCTCGAGCTCTTGCCCGTGAGCGAGCACCCGCTCGACGCCTCTTGGGGCTACCAGCCGCTCGGCCTGTTCGCGCCGACCGCCCGCTTCGGTGATCCCGAGGGCCTCGCCCGCTTCGTCGATCGGGCGCACGCTTCGGGCCTCGGCGTCATCCTGGATTGGGTGCCCGGTCATTTCCCCTCGGACCCGCACGGGCTCGGCCGCTTCGACGGCACGGCACTCTTCGAGCACGAAGACCCGCGCCAGAGCTTCCACCCCGATTGGGGAACGCTCGTCTACAATTACGGCCGCACCGAGGTCGTCAATTACCTGATCGCGAACGCGCTCT
The DNA here is from genome assembly GCA_036759485.1 of Geminicoccaceae bacterium. Lineage (GTDB taxonomy): Bacteria > Pseudomonadota > Alphaproteobacteria > Geminicoccales > Geminicoccaceae > JANXAZ01. The sequence continues at coordinate 6,012 of DAIOUO010000117.1, forward strand.
ATTGGCTCGAGGTCTACCATGTCGACGGACTTAGGGTGGACGCTGTCGCCTCGATGCTCTACCTCGATTATTCGCGAAAGCCGGGAGAGTGGGTGCCGAACAGGAACGGTGGCAACGAGAACCTCGAGGCGATCGCATTCCTGCGTCGGCTCAACGAGATCCTCTACGCCGAACATCCCGGGATCGTCACGATCGCCGAGGAATCGACCGCCTGGCCCGGGGTGTCGCGCCCCACTTGGCTCGGCGGGCTCGGCTTCGGCTTCAAGTGGAACATGGGCTGGATGCACGACACGCTGCGCTATTTCGCGCGCGACCCCGTGCACCGCCGCTGGCACCATCACGAGCTGACCTTCGGCCTGCTCTACGCCTTCTCCGAGAACTTCGTCCTGCCGTTGAGCCACGACGAGGTGGTGCACGGCAAAGGCTCGCTCTTGGCCCGGATGCCGGGCGACGCCTGGCAGAAGTTCGCGAATCTCAGGGCCCTTCTCGCCCTCATGTGGGGCCATCCCGGCAAGAAGCTCCTCTTCATGGGCCAAGAGTTCGCCCAAGGCGCCGAATGGAGCGAGGCCCGCGCGCTCGACTGGCACCTGCTCGAAATCGGCTGGCACCGAGGCGTCCAGCGGCTCGTGGCGGATCTCAACCGGCTCTATCGCGAGCTCCCCGCACTCCACGTCGGCGACTGCTCGGTCGACGGGTTCGCTTGGGTCGAGGCCAACGACGCCGAGCACTCGGTCTATGCCTGGCTCAGGCTCGGCCGGCCGGGCGATGCGCCGGTCCTGGTGGTCGCCAACCTCACGCCGGTGCCGCGCCAGGGCTGGCGGATCGGTGTGCCGCGCCCGGGTGTCTGGCGCGAGCGGCTCAACACCGACGCCCTCGTCTACGAAGGCTCGGGGATGGGCAATTTGGGCGCGGTCGAGGCCGAGCCCGTCCCCTGGCACGGCCGGCCCCACTCCTTGCGACTGACCCTGCCCCCGCTTTCAGTGCTGTACCTCGAGGCGGAGAGCGATGCGTGAGCCGGACGGTGCGGGTCCTGCAGGTCGCCTCCGAGGCCTTCCCTTTGATCAAGACCGGCGGGCTCGCCGACGTGGTGGGCGCGCTGCCGGGTGCCCTCGCGGCCGAGGGTGTCGAGATCCGTACGCTCTTGCCACTCTACCCCCCGGTCCGGCAGCGGCTCGAGCGGGCCGAGCCCGTGCTCGAGCTCGGCGAGCTCATGGGCGGACCCGCCCGGCTCTCGGCCGGCGAGGCGGCCGGGCTCGCCCTCTTCCTGCTCGAGGCGGACCATCTCTACGATCGGCCGGGTGGGCCCTATCACGGCCCGGACGGTGCCGACTGGCCCGACAATGCGCAGCGCTTCGCCGCCCTCGCCTGGGCGGCCCGCGCTCTCGGGCTCGGTGCCCTCGCGACCTGGCGGCCGGACGTCGTGCACGCCCACGACTGGCAGGCGGGGCTCGCCCCGGCCTATCTGGCGCTCTCGGGTCTGCCCCGCCCGGCCACGGTGACGACGATCCACAATCTGGCCTTCCAGGGTCAGTTCCCGGCGAGCCTCTTGGCCGAGCTGCGGCTGCCCGAATCGGCGTTCACGATCGACGGGGTCGAGTATTACGGGGCGATCGGCTTCCTCAAGGCCGGCCTCGTCTATGCCGATCGGCTGACGACCGTGAGCCCGACTTACGCCCGCGAGATCACGACCCCGGCCTTCGGCATGGGTCTCGAGGGGCTGTTGCGGCTGCGCGCCGATCGGCTGACCGGCATCGTGAACGGGATCGACGAGCGGGTCTGGAACCCGGCCGCGGATCCGGCCCTGCCCGCTCCCTTCGACGCCGACCGGCTCGAGGATCGCGAGCTTTGCCGGCGGGCGCTCGCGGCCGAGCTCGGCCTCGATCCCGGGGCGGCACCGCTCTTCGGAGTGGTCACCCGGCTCACCTGGCAAAAGGGCATGGACCTCCTTCTCGAAGCCCTGCCGCGCCTTTTGGGTCTGGGGGGAGCCTTGGCGATGCTCGGCACCGGGGAGGCGCCGCTCGAGGCCGCCTTCGCGGAGGCGGGGCGCGGCCATCCCGGCCGGATCGCCGTGCGGTTCGGCTACGACGAGCGGCTCGCGCACCGGATCTTCGCCGGGGCGGATGCGATCCTCGTCCCCTCCCGCTTCGAGCCCTGCGGCCTCACCCAGCTCTACGGGCTGCGCTACGGAGCCGTGCCGATCGTGGCACGGGTCGGGGGGCTCGCCGACACGGTGATCGACGCCAACGACGCGGCCCTCGCGGACGCGGTGGCGACCGGCTTCCAGTTCGCCCCGGTCACGGTCGAAGCGCTGGTCGACGCGCTCGAGCGGGCGGCCGCCCTGTTCCGGGACCGCGAGCGCTGGCGGGTCCTGCAGCGCCGCGGCATGACCCGGGCGATCGGTTGGGCAGCGCGCGCCCCGGCCTATGCCCGGCTCTATCGCGCGCTCCTGGCCGAGGCGGAGCGCGGATCGGCGGCGCGCAGATAGGGCAGGAGTGCGAGCGCGAGCCAGAGCGCGAGGAAGGCGAAGAGCCGCGTCCAGCGTTCGGTCTGCGGCTCGGCCGGAGCGAGGGCCACGATCAGACCGCTCGCCCCCTGCAGGGCCGCGGCCCCCAGGAAGCTCGCCATGTTGAGGAGCGCGAGCCCGCGCCCGACCAGCCGGTCGGGCAGGAACAGACGGCCCTGGGCCATGAGCAGGGAATAGGTCACCGAGCCCGCGACCACCGCCGAGAGCACGAGGCTCGCCGGTAGCGCACCGAGCTCCGGCCGCGCGGCGAGCAGGAGCAGACCCGCGATCGCCACGGCCGTACCGGCCACCACCGGGCCCTTGCGCCGGTCGAGCCGCCGCTCGAGAGCGGCGAAGCCCAGAAGCCCGCCGATCATGGCGAGCGAGATCAGGAGCAGCGCGTGGCCACGCGGGACCGGCGAGAGGCCGAAGGTCGCATCGAGATAGGGACCGGCCCAGAGGCCGCGGATCGCCATCACCACGGCATATGTCGCGAACAGCATCGGGAACAGCGACCAGAGCGGCCGCGAGCGCAGGATCGCGAGCATGCCCCGGAGCACCTCGCTCGGCCCTTCGCGGCCGGCGGGAAGCTCCCGTCCCGCGGGCGCGTCGCGGACCAGGAGGAACACGGCCGCACTCGCGAGGGCCACGAGGAGCGCGAAGAGGAGGAAGGCGCCGCGCCACCCCGTGAGCTCGACCAGAAGGGCGAGCGGGGTGGCGCCCAGGATCGAGCCCGTCGCGGCGATGGCGAGCAGGACCGAGGAGAGGGCCGCGAAGCGCCCGGGCGGCCAGAAGCGGGCGACCACGACGAGCGTGCCCATGTAGACCGGCGAGCAGCCGAGCCCGATCAGGACCTGGCCCGCGATGGCCTGGGCTTCGCCCGTGGCGGAGCCGAGCAGGAGGCAGCCCGCGGCCGCGAGCAGGAAGAGGCCGGCCACCGAGCGGCGCGGACCCAGCCGGTCGAGCGCCATGCCGACGAAGGGCTGGGCGATTGCGAAGGCGAGGAACCAGGCGGCGGAGAGAGCCCCG
>DAIOUO010000118.1:0-9354 GCA_036759485.1 Geminicoccaceae bacterium
ACCTGCGAGCCACCCGCCGCGGCGGCTCCGGCCGGCCCGACGAGCGGGCCGGTTTTCGCTCGGCTCGCGGGCGCCCGAGCCCCGATTCGTTCCTCGGACGGTCCGGGCGGCGCCGCGCCTCGTTGCCGCTCGAGGCGCGCGGGTGCGGATGTCGCTCGCGAGTGGCGGCGCTCCCTTCGCGAGCCCCGGGGGGCCCCGCCTCAGCCGAAGATCCCGTGGAAGCGGCCGAGGAAGCTCTTGAGCCGCTCGTTCGAGGCGTTGCGGAACAAGAGGTCCGGCGGACCCTGCTCGACGATCCGGCCGCGGTCCATGAACAGCACCCGGTCGGCCACCTCGCGTACGAACAGGAGCTCGTGGCTCACCACCAGCATGGTCATGCCCGAGGCCGCGAGGTCCTTGATCACCGCCAGCACCTCGGCCACGAGCTCGGGATCGAGGGCGGAGGTCACCTCGTCGAGCAGGACGAGCTCGGGCTCCATCGCCACCGCCCGGGCGATCGCCACGCGCTGCTGCTGCCCGCCGGAGAGCTGGTAGGGATAATGCTGCCGCCGGTCGGCGAGACCGACCCGTTCGAGCCAGCGCTCGGCGATCGCCCGCGCCTCGACCTTCGGCCGTTTCTGCACCTTGACCAGCCCCAGCATCACGTTCTGGAGCGCGGTCATGTGCGGGAACAGGTTGAACTGCTGGAAGACCATGCCGATCCGGGCCCGCTGCGCGGCGATCGCCCTCTCCTTGAGCCGGACCCGCCTTCCGCCCTCGCGCCGATAGCCGATCGGCTCGCCGCCGACCTCGATCTCGCCCTGTTCGAACTCCTCGAGCAGGTTGACGCAGCGCAGGAAGGTGGTCTTGCCCGAGCCCGACGCGCCGATGAGGGCCACCACCTCGCCGGCCGCCATCTCGAGGTCGATGCCCTCGAGCACCTCGATCGTGCCGAACCGCTTGTGCACGTCGCGGGCGACCAGCACCGGCCGTGCCGGCCTGCCGTCGGTCTCGCCGCCCGCTTGCGCCTTCGCCTCGACCGCCATGCCAGCCTCAATAGCGCAGATGGGCGAAGCGGCGCTCGAGCACCGCGCCCAGTTGCGAGATCGTGAAGTTGATCGCGAAATAGATCGCTGTCGCGAACAGGTAAAATTGCAGGACGAGATAGGTCCGTGCGATCGTCTGCTGTGTGGCGAGCAGGAGTTCTATCACGCCGATGATCGAAAGAAGCGTCGTGGCCTTTACCATCTCGGCAGCGGTGTTGATCCAGGGCGGGACCGCCCGGCGCACCGCGAGCGGCAGGATCACGTAGAGGAGGCGCTGGCCGAAGCCGAGCCCGATCGCCTTGGCGGCCTCGCTCTGGCCGGCCGGGATCGACTGGATGGCGCCGCGGATCGTCTCCCCCACATGGGCCGCGCAGAAGGCAGAGAGCGCCAACACGCCGGCCCACTTGGCCGGGATGTTGATCTTGAAGAGGGCGAGCCCGTAATAGAGGAAGAGGATCAGCACGAGCACCGGGATCCCGCGCACGAGATCGACGTAGAGCCGGGCCAGAAGCCGCACCGGCCGAACACCGTAGGCCAGGACGATCCCGAGGAGTCCGCCCACGACCGTTCCGAGGAGGATCGTCCAGAGCGAGACCTCGGCGGTGACGAGGGCGCCGTTCCACAGCGCGTGCCGCGCCGTGTAGAGCTCGCTCCAGAAGCTCCGCTCCATCAGCGGATCACCGCGTAGCGCCGCTCCACCACCCGCAACAGGAGGGCGAGCGCACAGGAGACGGCGAGGTAGAGGGCCGAGGCGGTGAGCCAGGCCTCCATCACCCGGAAGGTGTTGGCGTTGATCTGCCGAGCGGTGAAGGTGAGCTCGGGGACTGCGATCGCGGTCGCGAGCGAGGTGTCCTTGAAGAGCGAGATCAGGTTGTTGGAGATCGCCGGCAGCGTGATCCGCAGCATCACCGGCAACACCACGTAGAGCTGGCGCTGCAGCGGCCGGAGCCCGATCGCCCGCGCCGCCTCGAGATACTGCCGCGGGATCGAGGCGAGGCCGGAGCGGAACACCTCGCACATGTAGGCCGCGGCGTAGAGCGAGAGGGTGAGGGCGAAGGAGGGGATCTTGTCCGGCGGCGCGACGTCGAACCGGTAGAGGTCGAAGAGCGCGAAGATCTCGGGCACTCCGAAATAGACGAAGACGACGAGAAGGAGGAGTGGCGTGTTGCGCACGAGCTCGACATAGACCCAGATCGTCCAGTCGAGCCAGCGCCGCCCGGAAAGCCGGCCATAGGCCAAGAACAGCCCGAGCAGCGAGCCCGCGAGCAGCGAGAGGATCGCGAGACCGAGGCCCAACAGCAGCGCGTCCAGGAGCTTGGGTGCGTTCCGGACGATGACCGACCAGTCGAACTGATAGGCGAGCACGGTCGCCCTCCCCGGGCAGGGTGATGCGTCCGGGCGCCGGAGCCGCGGCCCCGGCGCCCGGGCCGGCCTCAGGCGAACTCCTGCGGGAAGCCCACGAGCGGGGTCGGCAGGTCGATCCCGAACCACCTCTTGTAGGAAGCCTTCATGATGTCGAAGTCGACCCCCATGAGCGCCTCCTTGTAGACGGTGTTGATCCAGTTGAGCCAGATCGGATCGCCGGGCTTCACGGCACTCGCATAGGAGTTCGGCATCCAGCCGTAGCCGGCGTCGAGATAGCGCCCGGGGTTCTGCTGCATGAGCCAGCGGATCGCCGACTGGTCGGCGAGATAGGCGTCGATGCGCCGGGCATTGAGGGCCTGGAGTGTCGTGTCCGGGCCGTCGAACTGGTCGACCCTGGCCTGCGGCAGCGCCTTGTGGATCCATTCCTCGATGAAGACGTTCTGCATCGCCCCGACCCGGAGGTTCGGGCCGGCCGCCAGCGCTTCCTGGAAGTTCTTGATCTTGCCCTGCGCCAGGAGCAGCAGCCCCACGCCCTCGCGATAGTAGGGGATCGTGAACTCGACCTGCTGGGCACGGCCCGGGGTGACCGTCATCCACTGCACGACCACGTCGACCTTGTCGGTCACGAGGCTCGGGATGCGGGCGTCCGAGCCCTGGATCACGAACTCGACCTTGTCCGGATCGTCGAACAGGCTCTTGGCGATGAGCCGAGCGAGGTCGATGTCCATGCCCACGAGCTTGCCCGTGGCGTCCTCGAAGTGCCAGGGCGGGTTGGTCGAGCCCGTCCCGACGATCAGCTTGCCGCGCTTCAAGACCTGATAGAGCTTGCTCTTGCTCGCATCGAAGGTCTGTGCCTGTGCGCTTCTGGCGAAGGCGAGGCCGCCCAGGGCCGCACCCGCCGCCCCCACCGCGGCGCCGAGGCCCACGATCCCGCGGCGGGCGAGGCCGCCCGTCGAACCGTCCGTCCCGCTCATGCTCGTTTCCTCCCGGGCCCACGGTCGGCGGCCGACGCGGCGACCGGCCCTGCCCGACCGATCGAGCCGAGCACAGAGCGATGGCCGCCACAAGCAGGGCGACGTGCGGCCGCATCCCGACCGTCTCGCAGTTGCACAACGGCGCCGGCCCGGCGAGAGTGCGCGGCCGACGCGCGGAGGACACCCATGGACACGACCCGACGCCGGGCGCTCGCCGGCGCCCTCGCCACCACCGCCCTCGCCGCCGCTCCGCTCGCCGGGCCGCGCCCGCTGCGTGCCCAGCCGGCTGCGGTCAAGGTGGGGGCGGTGCTGCCCTTCTCGGGCGGGCTCGAGCTGTTCGGCCAGCAGGCCCGCCTCGGCCTCGAGCTCGCCGCGGCCGAGATCAACGCCGCGGGCGGTATTCTCGGCCGGCCGGTCGAGCTCCTGTTCGAAGACAACAAGACCGACCCCAAGACCTCGGTCGAGAAGGCCTCGCGGCTCATCGCCCGCGACGAGGTGCTGGCGATCTGCGGGCCGATCACCTCGAGCGCGCGCGACGCCATGATCCCGACCATGGCGCGCGGCCGCACGCCGCTCCTCTACGCCACCAACTACGAGGGCGGCGCCTGCGGCCGCTACGTCTTCTGCTTCAACACCGTGCCGAACCAGGAGCTCGCCAAGCTCGTGCCCTATCTCGCCCGCACCAAGGGCACGAGCTTCTACTGTTTCGGCGCCGACTATGTCTGGCCGCAAAAGATGTTCGCGCACGCCGAGAAGCTCGTGGCCGGGCTCGGCGGCACCATCGTCGGCAAGGAACTCACCCCCTTCGGCGTGAAGGAATTCGCGCCCGTGATCCGGCGCATCGAGGCGTCGGGCGCCAAGGTCCTCCTCTTCGCGCTGCCGGGCGCCGACGGCATCACCTTCGTCCGCCAGGCCGAGGACCTCGGCCTCTTGCAGAAGCTCACGGTGGGCTTCCTGGGCTTCTCCGAGGCCTATCTCGGCGCCTTCGGCCCCGGCAAGGGCCAGGACATGTACGTGGCGGTGCCCTTCGTCGCCTCCTCCGAGGCGACCGGACCGCGCGACTTCGTCGCCCGGATCCGCGCCCGCGCCGGCAAGGATACGGTGGTCTCGCACTACGTCATGACGCACTGGCTCGCACTCACCGCGCTCGCCCGGGCGGTCGAGAAGGTCGGCCGCATCGACCGTGAAGCGGTGGTCGAGGGACTCGAGGGCCTCACCCTCGAGGCGCCCACGGGGCCGGTGACGATCGGCGCCAAGGACCACCACGTCACCCTCGCCATGTTCCTCGCCCGGACCGAAGGCGACCGCCTCGTCACGGTCGAGGCGCTCGGGCCGCAGGCACCCGAAGCGGGCTGCGGCTGAGGGGCGTGCGGGAGCCGCCGACTTGCCGGCCCCGCTCCTCGAGCTTCGCCACCTCGTCAAGAGCTTCGGCGGCGTGCTCGCGGTCGCCGGCGCCTCGCTCGAGCTCGCCGAGGGCGAGCTCTTGGCGCTGATCGGGCCCAATGGCTGCGGCAAGACCACCCTCTTCAACCTCGTGACCGGGATCGAGCGGCCGGAGGCGGGCTCGATCCGGTTCGCGGGGGGCGAGATCGGTGGCCTGCCGCCGCAGGCCCGCGCCCGCCTCGGCATCGGCCGCACCTTCCAGGTGCCGGGCGTGCTCGCGGCCCTTTCCGCCCGCGAGAACCTCGAGGTCGCGGCCACTGCCGCCGGCCGGCCGCGCACAGAGGTCGCCCATGCGCTCGAGGAGGCGGGCCTCGGCCCCTTCGCCGAGCGGGCCGCGGGGACCCTGCCGCACGGCCTGCAACAGCGCCTCGAGCTCGCCATGGTGCTGCTGCAGCGCCCGCGCCTCCTCCTCCTGGACGAACCCACCGCCGGCCTCGAGCTCGGCGAGAGCCTCGCGGTGGCGGCTCGCCTCCGCCGGCTGGTCGCCGCCGAGGGGATCGCGGCCCTCGTGGTCGAGCACGATCTCGCCTTCGTCCGTGCGCTCGGCGCCGAGGTCGCGGTCATGCTGCGCGGCCGGATCGCCGCCCGCGGCGCTTACGCCCGAGTCGCCGCCGATCCCGAGGTGCGCGCCGCCTATCTCGGAAGTCGGGCCTGATGCTCGAGGTCCGCGGCCTCGTGGCGGGCTACCGGCCGGCAGCTCCGGTCCTTTCGGGCGTCGACCTCGAGCTCGCCCCCGGCCGGGTGCTCGCCGTGATGGGCCGCAACGGCGCCGGCAAGAGCACGCTCGTCAAGGCCATCCTGGGCCTCGCCCGGCGCGAGGCCGGCACGATCCGGTTCGAGGGCCGATCGATCGCCGGCTGGCGGACCGATCGGATCGCTCGGGCCGGTATCGGCCTCGTGCCGCAGGGCCGCGGCGTCTTTCCCGGCCTCACGGTCGAGGAGAATCTCCGGCTCGGCGGGCTCGGCCATCGCCGACCGCTGCCGACCACGGCACTCTATGCCCGCTTCCCCGTCCTCGCCGAGCGGCGCGACCGCGACGCCGCGAGCCTCTCGGGCGGCGAGCAGCGCCAGCTCGCGATCGCCCGGGCGCTCGCCGCCCGCCCCCGCCTGCTCCTGCTCGACGAGCCGAGCGAGGGAATCCAGCCCTCGCTCGTCGAGGCCCTCGGCGAGACCCTGGCCGAGCTCGTCGCGGTGGACGGTCTCGCCCTGCTGCTGGTCGAGCAGAGCCTCGAGCTCGCCGCCCGGCTCGCCGACGAGTGCCTCGTCCTCGAGGACGGCCGGGAGGTCGATCGGATGAGCGGCGCCGTGCTCGCCGACGAGCCGGCCCGCATCGAGCGCCATCTCGGGCTCTGAGCGTGCCGACCGCCCCCCTCCTGCTGCTCGACGCGCTGGGCCAGGCCCTGGGCCTCTTCCTGGTCGCCTCGGGACTCGCCCTGACCTTCGGGCTTCTGGGCGTGATCAACCTCGCCCACGGCGAGCTCTTGCTGTTGGGCGCCTACACTCTGCTCGCCGCCGAGCGCGCCGGGCTCGGCTTCTGGGCCGGGCTCGCCCTGGCGCCGCTCCTCGTCGGGCTTTCGGGCCTCGCCCTCGAACTCCTCGTGGTCCGCCGCCTGCGCGAGCGGCCGCTCGACACGCTCCTCGCCACCTGGGCCGCGGCCCTCGTGATTCGCCAGACGATCGTGGCCCTGTTCGGCCCGGCCGCGCACACCGTGCCGCCGCCGATCCCCGGCAGTGTCGAGCTCCTGGGGGTCCTCTACCCCGCCCATCGGCTCGTGGTGATGGGCCTCGCGATCGTCGTGGGCGCATTCCTCGCCTGGCTCCTGCTCGGGACCCGGCTCGGCCTCGCGATCCGCGGCACGGTGGCCGACCGCACCCTCGCCGCCGCCTCGGGCCTCGCGGTGCGCCGGCTCGATGCCACGGCTTTCGCCCTGGGTGCCGCACTCGCCGGGCTCGCCGGTGCCGCCACCGCACCGCTCGTGAGTGTCGATCCCCAGATGGGCCTCGGCTTCCTTCTGCCGGCCTTCCTCGCCGTCCTCGTGGCGCCGGGCGGCGGGCCGGCCGGCACGATGCTGGGTGCGGGGCTCGTGGGCGGCGGCGAATCGCTCGTGGCGGCCTTCGCTTCGCCCGTGGTGGCGCAGCTCGTCGTGCTCGCCCTCGCGGTCGTGCTCCTGCGTCGGGTGGCCGGCCGGCGGCTCGGTCGCGAGCGTTGAGGGAGCACGCCCCTTGAGCCGCGAGCCGCTCCTTCCGGCGTTTCTGCTCTGGACGGTCCTGGCACTTCTGCCGCTCGCCGCACCCGCCTGGCTGCTCGCTCAGCTCGCCCAGCACCTGGCCTACGGCCTGCTCGCCATGAGCCTCGCCTACGTCTGGGGCCAGGGCGGCCTCCTTTCCTTCTGCCAGGCGCTGTTCTTCGGTGCCGGTGCTTACGCCTTCGCGCTCGTGGGGCTCGGTCGGCTGCCGCCCCTGCCGGCCTCGCCGGGTCTCGGCCTCGCCCTCGCCGTCCTCGTGCCGACCGCCCTCGCCCTCCTCCTGGGCCTGCTTCTGGTCGGCGCCCGGGTGGCGACCGGGCCGGCCTGGGCCGTCCTCACCCTCGTCCTCGGCGTGATCGCCGAACGGCTCGCCGTGGCGAGCCCCTTTCTCGGCGGCTCCAACGGCCTCGCGGGCCTCCCGCCCTTGGCGCTCCCCCTCCCCGGCGGCACGCTCGAGCTGCTCGACCCGCTGCCGACCTACCTCCTGCTGCTGCTGGTCGCCGCGGTGGTCCAGCAGAGCCTCGCCCGGGCGATCGCGGCACCTTCCGGGAGCCTGTTGCGGGCGGTGCGCGAGGATCCGCTGCGGGCGGCGCATCTCGGTATCGATCCGACGCGCGTGCGCCTCCGCGCCTTCACCCTCGCGGCGGCGGTCGCCGGGCTCGGCGGCGGCCTGTTCGCCGCCCAGTTCGGCTTCGTGGCCCCACCGCTCCTGGGCCTCGGCCTCTCGACCGAGGTCCTGGTCTGGGTCGCGGTGGGCGGCCGCGGCTCGCCGCTCGCGGCCCTGCTCGGCGCCGTCCTCGTCAAGACCGTCGAAGGCCTGTTGGGCGAGTGGCTCGGTGCCGGCTGGCCGCTCGTCCTGGGCCTCCTCCTCCTGCTCGTCGTCCTGCTGTTCCCGCGCGGGCTCTTCGGCGGCCTCCTGGCCCGCCTCGGCGGGGCGCCCGACCCGTGAACCGGGCGCGCTCGACCGAAGCCCCGGACGACCCGCCTTCGCCCTGTGTCCGGGTCTGCCGGCTCGACGCCGAGGGCCGCTTCTGCCTCGGCTGCGGCCGCACCCTCGAAGAAATCGCCCGCTGGCGCGACGCCGCGCCGGCCGAGCGGCGGGCGATCCTCGCCCGCCTCGCCGCCCGGCGCGCTCGGCCGCGCGGCTGAGCGCGCGACACCCGTCGATTCCCGCTCAGGTCTCGACCAGCCGCGGCAGAGCGCGCGCCTGGCCGACCCAGTCGGCCACCTCCTCGGGCGTGGGCGATCGCCGGGCCAGGCGCTCTTCGGTGTTGAGCTCCTTGAGCCGCTGGTGCAGCGCCACCGGATCCTGGCGGGCGAGCGCACTTACGTCGCGCACTCCGAGGTCTTCGAGCATCATGCCGAAGACCGCACCGATCCCGTTGATCCGGGCCATGTCGGCGCGCTGGACGATGCGCAGGAGGAGCTCGGGATCGATGCCGGTCCGCTCGGCCAAGGCTCGTCGGGCCGCCGCCTTGCCGGCCTGCTCGAGCAACCGGGCGCAGGTGTTGATCCCCTGCCGTTTGAGCGCCATCCGCGCCGATGTGGGCACACCCCGCAGCTTGCTGATGGGAAGCGCGTAGCCGGTCGCGAGTGGCGGTCGAGCCGGTCCCCTGTCGGTTGGCCCTTGGATATGGCTCATCATGAGATCGCTGCCTCCATAGCGGCGGGGTCCCCGACCCCGCCGAAGAGGCAGGGGCAAGCCGTGTGCCAGCCCGCGGCGCGCCCGAGGGCCGTCGGCGAAAATTCCATATTTTCAGTATTCTAGATAACGATGTTGAAGCCGTTTCGAGATCCGGCCAAGCGCCGGCCCCCGGCGACTGTCAACGCCGGCGACGGTGGCGGAGAGAGTCGGTCGCTACGAGCGATAGGCGCCGAGCGCCCGGTCGAGCGCCAGGGCCAGGCCCCGGCACTCTTCGGCCGTCAAGAAGGCGCCGATCCGCACCCGCCGGCCGTGCGAGCGCAGCCAGAGCCGGGCCGCGGTCGGCCCCAGCTCCTCGAGCTGGACCCGCACCCAGTAGGGCTCGAACCGGCAACGCTGCTCGCTCCCGTCGGGTGCCACCCGGCGCAGATGCAGGCCGGTCGGATCCAGGCGGATCTCCTCGCGCAGCCGGGCGCGGCGACGCACGATCAGGAACGCGCCGCCGAGCGCCAGCACGTCGAGGCCGAGGAAGCCCGTGACCGGCCAGGCGCCCACGAGCGCGAAGACACAGCCGACGGCGCCGGAGACCGCGGCGAACCCCAGGAGAACGGTCGCGGCACCCCATGGACCGAGCGAGCTGTTCGGGTAGAGGACCGCCT
>DAIOUO010000119.1:0-9331 GCA_036759485.1 Geminicoccaceae bacterium
GTTCCGATCGGCGTGCGGATGCGACCACGCGACAAAACCAACGACGGAGGCAAGGTCGTGAAGTCGAAGGTCGTGCTCGGTTGCGGCGTCGCGATGGCGGCGTTGCTCGCTGGGCCATCGCTCGCCGAGGCGAACGACGAGCTGTTGCTTCTGCAGCAGAACCCGGCCTACTGGGTGATGCAGGGTGGCAACTACTCGCATCATCGGTACAGCCAGCTCGCGCAGATCAACAAGAACAACGCCAAGGACCTGAAGGTCGCCTGGACCTTCTCGACCGGCGTCCTGCGCGGCCACGAGGGCGGGCCCCTCGTGATCGGCAACGTGATGTACGTGCACACGCCGTTCCCGAACATCGTCTACGCGCTCGACCTCAACGAGCCGGGGCGGGTGATCTGGAAGTACGAGCCGAAGCAGGACCCGAACGTCATCCCGGTGATGTGCTGCGACACGGTCAATCGCGGCGTCGCCTACGGTGACGGCAAGATCTTCCTGCACCAGGCCGACACCACCCTCGTGGCGCTCGATGCCAAGACCGGCAAGGTCCTCTGGCAGAGCAAGAACGGCGACCCGTCCAAGGGCGAGACCGGCACCTCGGCGCCGCTCGTCTACAAGGACAAGGTCTACATCGGCATCTCGGGCGGCGAGTTCGGCGTCCGTTGCCATCTGACCGCCTACGACATCAAGACCGGCCAGCGGGTCTGGCGCGGCTATTCGATGGGTCCGGACAACGAGATCCTCGTCGATCCGGAGAAGACCACCGAGATGGGCAAGCCGGTCGGCAAGGACTCGAGCCTCAAGACCTGGCAGGGTGATCAGTGGAAGATCGGTGGAGGCTGCACCTGGGGTTGGATCTCGGTCGACCCGGAGCAGAACCTCATCTATTATGGCTCGGGTAACCCCAGCACCTGGAACCCGGTCCAGCGGCCCGGCGACAACAAGTGGTCGATGACCATCTGGGCGCGCAACGCCGACACCGGCGTCGCCAAATGGGTCTACCAGATGACCCCCCACGACGAGTGGGACTATGACGGCATCAACGAGATGGTGCTGTTCGACGGCAACTGGGACGGCAAGCCGCGCAAGATGCTGTTCCACGTCGACCGCAACGGCCTCAATTACACCCTCGATCGGGTGACGGGCGAGCTCCTGCGCGCCGACAAGTCCTTCCCCTGGGTCAACTGGGTGAAGGAGATCAAGGACGGCCGGCCCGTGGTCGATCCCAAGTACTCGACGCACCAGAACGGTGAGGACGTCAACACCAAGGGCATCTGCCCGGCGGCGCTCGGCACCAAGGACCAGCAGCCGGTCTCCTACAGCCCGAAGACCGGCCTCATGTACGTGCCGTACAACACGGTGTGCATGGACTACGAGCCGTTCCGGGTGACCTACACCGCCGGTCAGCCCTATGTCGGCGCGACGCTCTCGATGTTCCCGGCACCCGGTGGCGACACGCTCGGCGCGATCGGTGCCTGGGACCCGATCAAGGGCGGCCACAAGTGGCTCAACATCGAGCAGTTCTCGGTGTGGTCGGGCGTTCTCTCGACGGCCGGTGACATCGTCGCCTACGGCACCCTCGAGGGCTACCTCAAGGTGCTCGATGCCGACACGGGTCGCGAGCTCTATCGGTTCAAGACCCCGTCCGGGATCATCGGCAACGTCAACACCTACATGCACGGCGGCAAGCAGTACATCGCCGTGCTCTCGGGCATCGGCGGTTGGGCCGGTATCGGCCTCGCCGCGGGCCTGACCGAGGACACGGCGGGTCTGGGTGCGGTCGGTGCCTACAAGGCGCTCGCCAACTACACCCAGCTCGGCGGTCAGCTCACGGTCTTCACCCTGAACTGATCCCGCGCGACCTTCCTCGCGAGACCCGGCGTCGACCCGACGCCGGGTCTTTTTTGCTGGTGGAGGCCGCATGAGGTCCTGCCCGTGCGCGGTGGCGTACGCCGTTTTTCTTCTGCTCGCCGCGCTCCTTCCCGCCCGAGCGGCCGACGGTGTGCGGCTCGTGCTCTTCCCGCTCGAGTTCGTGAGCACGAGCATGGAGCCCGTGCGGGACGACGAGCGGACGCGCCTCGGACTCGCCGAGGCGGAGCTCCGGCGCCTCTTGACCGCCAAAGGCTACGTCCTGGTCGACCCCACGCCCGTGGCCGGAAAGGCCGGCGCCTATGCCTCCTTGCGCGAGTGCGGGGGGTGCGAACTCGAGCTCGCCCGCGAGCTCGGTGCCGAGCAGGCGGCTCTCGCCTGGGTCGGCAAGACGAGCAACCTGATCCTCGACATGACGCTCAGGATCGGCGAGGTCGATAGCGGCCGGCTCGTTCGCAAGGGCTCGGTCGCGATCCGCGGCAACACCGACGAGAGCTGGCTTCGGGGGATCCGTTACCTGGTCGAGAACGTGGTCTTCGCCGAACGGCGCTCCTGAGTCCAGGCGCCCTCAGCCGCGAACGGCCCGATCGAGATTGCGGGCCCGCTCGAGCCCGCGCGGCACACCGCGCGTGCCGGCGAGCACGGTGCCGGTGAGATCGGCCTCGGCGAGATCCGTGCCCTCGAGCGAGGCGCCGGAGAGATCGGCCCCGCCCAGGAGCGCCGCGCGGAGGCTCGCCCCGTCGAGGCGGGCGCCCCGGAGCTTCGCGAACTCGAGATCGGCACGGCCGAGATCGGCGCCCGCCAGATCGGCCCGGTCGAGCACGGCTCCGCGCAGCGAGGCCCGGATCAGACCCATGCTCTGGTTGCGCATGTCGGCGCCGGCGCGCGCCTCGACGAGCCGCGCCTCGATCAGCGAGGCGCCGTCGAAATTGGCGACGAGGCGGGCCCGGGAGAGATCGGCGCGGTCGAACCGGGCGCGGCCGAGCTGAGCCTGGAAGAGATCGGCATCGCGCAGGTCGGCCTCGCCGAAATCGGCGCCGATCGCCCAAGCGAGAGCCAGATTGGCGCCGGCGAGACGGGCACCCGCGAGCCGCGCGCCGTTGAGCCGCACCCAACGCAGATCGGCACCGGCGAGATCGAGGCCCGTGAGATCGAGCCCGTTGAGGCTGCGGTCGGCGAGCGTGACCGGGCGGCCGGGCGCCTCGCCGATCAACCGCTCGACCGCAGCTCGGTCGAGCTCGGCCTGCGTCATGCGCGGCGAGCCGAGATCGACCCTGTCCATCATGCCTTGGCCGCGCACCGGCCGGGCGAGCAGGGCGGCAGCGAGCGCGAGGAGGACCGGCCGCCGGCGCATCCTTCAGCCGCCGCGCGCCGCCGAGGCCTGCAGCCAGGGTGGCGGGTTCTGGAGCCGGCCGCGGCTGTCGAGGAGGGGGACGCCGTACTCCACGAGAATCCGGTCGATGTCCTTCTGCTTCTCGCGGATCAGCCGGTTGAGGGTATCGAGCCACTCGCTCTCGCCGTGGCGCAGGCCCATCGAGATCCGATAGTCCATCGCCGTCTGCACGCCCGGATCGCTCTTGAGCGGCACCCATTCGAGCGGCACCGGGCTCTGCTTCGCCCAGTAGCCGGCGAGCGGGCCCCACAAGAGCGCCATGTCGATGCGACCCGCGGCGAGGTCCTGCACCGCCTGCTGCGCCGGATGCTCGACCCGCGTGTCGACGATCAGGTTGTAGGTCACCACGTTGCCGATCAGACCGCGGCGCTGGACGAGGACCGCGGGCGGCGTGTTGGCGACGATGCCGATCCGCGCGGTCGCTACCATCGGCGAATCGAGGCTGTCGAAGGCGCCTCGGTCGGCCGCCCGGTAGAGCAGCACGTAGGTCGATCGGTAATAGAAGCGGGTGTTCTGGACGAGCTCGTGCGCCGAGGTCACCGCCATGATCACGTCGCAGAGCTGGGCGCCGAGCGTATTGCGCACGAAGCCCAGCGTCTGCGGGTGCCAGGTGTAGGCGACCGGCAGGCCGAGGGCCTCGGCGAAGAGCTCGGCGATCTTGTTCTCGAAACCCTCCCCCTTGTCGTTCGAGAAGGGGAGATTGTCGGGATCGGCGCAGACCCGGAAGGCGGTCTGCGAGCGCAGCTCGCCCTTGCTCGGATCGGCGGCCGGGGCCGGTGAGGGCAGCAGGAGCGCGAGGCCGAGCAGGGCCGCCCGGAGGGCGGCCCTAACCCGGTCCCCGCGCCGGTGGTTCACGACGGGCACCGCTCGGGTCGCCCGCGGCCGAGCTTGCCGTCGGAACGCGCCTTGAGGTACGAATAGATGTCCTCGAGGTAGTTCATGACGTCGGCCACCTCGTAGAAGGCCGGCATGACGCTCTCCTTACCGGCACCGAGATTCTGCCGGCCGCCCGCCACGACCTGCGAGAAGTCGTCCCGCTTCATCACCTTGAGCGATTCGACGAGGCTCGGAGCGTAGGAGCTGCCGAGGCCGTCCGGACCGTGGCAGACGTGGCAGTACGCGTGGTAGCGGCGGTAGCCGTTGTAGGTGCCGCGGTCGACGACGTTCTGGCCGCAGATCTGATAGGGGCGCTCGTAGGCCTCGTCGGCGGCCTGCTCGGCCCGGCCCGCGCTACCCGCGACGAGGGCCGCACCAGCGGCCGCTGCGATGAAGACGAGGCGCAAGCCCCCCGCACGACGCATCACCAACCTCCCTTTTGGTGGTCCTCGGCCGGCCGGGCGGCTCGCTCGGCGGCCCGGCCGCTCGCGACTATAGGCGGCGGCTTTCGACCGCCAAGCCCCGGCGGCCGATCGTCGCGCCTCAGAAGCACTCGAGGTCGGCCTCGATCTGCGCCCGGCGGAGCTTGTCGACCATCTCCTGGGCCCAGGGCGAGGTCCGGAACATGACCACCTGATCGCGGCCGGTTGTCTCTCGTCGCATCCGCAGCACGGTCTCGGCCTTGACGTAATCATCGTAGGGCAGGCGCTCGGCGACCCGGTCGATCGAGCAGGCGCAGCGCTGCAGAGCGTCGGGCGTCTGCCCTTTGGCTGCCATGCAGCCGAGCACGTAATCGGCGAGTGCCGCGGTCGGATAGTCGGCGGGTGCGGCGAGCGCGGGCAGAGCGGTCGCCGTCGCGAGGAAGGCGGAGAGGAGCAGAGAACGCATGTGGCGGATGTCCGATGCTCGTGGCGCCGCGGGCGGGCGGAGGGCACCGCTCACTCGACGGCCTCCAGCGTCAAGGTCTCTTCGAGGAAGGTGGTGCCGGCCGTGTCGGGCAGACGGACCCGCAGCCGCCACAGCCCACCCGGCACCTCGGGCGACACGGTGAATTCGTATTCCTTGTCGCGGAACTGCGGGAACCGGTCGATCGAAGGATCGGCGAGGAACGGCCGCAGTCGCACCGTCCGCGCCGGCACGGTGTGCCCCTGCCAGACGACGGTCGTCGCCTCGACCGTCTGCGGCTCGTTGAACGCCCTGCGGATCTGCTGCTGGAAATAGCCCGGGGCACCACCGGTCAGATTGCCCATCGTCACCGTGTCGCGCTGCAGAAAAGCGAGGAGCAGCGGGTTCTGGTCGACGGTCGGGATGGGCCCGGTCTGCCGCCGATTGGGGCCATCGAACATGTCGAGCCAAGCGAGCTTGCGGCCGTCCGGGAAGACCTCGCGGATCTCGAGCTTGGCGCCGCTCCTGTAGGGCCGATCCATCGCCCTGCCGGTCATCTCGTACCGGTAGCGGAACACCGCCGTCCGATTCACGCCGGCGAGGAAGCCGGGTGCGAACACGACCTCTTGCACGCTCGCCGTCTCGGCGCGGACGGCGGCGCCACCGGCGAGGAGGGCGAGGAGCGCGAGCGCTGCGACGACGGGGCGCACCGTCAGCCTCCGTTGTTCGGCGCGAGCGCCGCCTCGATCCGTTTGGCGAGCGCGAAGAACCGCTTCTCGATCGTGTCCGGCTGAGCGCAAGCGAGGTTCACGGTCGCCCGGCGATCCTGGAAGATCTTGAGGTCCCACTGCAGCGTCTCCTCGAGCTCGCGCGCTTCCTCCGACCCGTTCGCCCGGGCCCGCAGCTCGAGCAGACGGTCGTTGCGCTCGCGGATCGCTCGGGCGAGCGCCTTCTGGCTACGGCCGAGCTTGACGAGCCCGCTGATCGTCTTCTTGCGCTCGCTATCGAGCGCCTCGTGCAGGCCCGCGAGCAGCAGCGACAGGCGCCGCGGCCGCTCGGCCGCCGGCAGCCTGGCGATCAAGGCGTCGAGTTCGGCCAACGCCTTCTCGAGCGGGAGCGCGGTCGAGGCGAGCCTGGGGACGAGCGGGGCGATCTCGGGGTCCGCCGCCCAATGCCCCCCCGCGGTCGCGGGATCGGGCCCGCTCCAGGCGTGTGCCAACACGAGATCGGGATTGTAGAGCTGGGCGCAGGGCCAGTCCGGGTCGCTCTTGGTCGGTTGGGCGAGCGCCGTCGTCGCGAGCAACCCGAACAGGAGCGTGGTCACCAGGACCCGCTGCACCATGCGTTTCTCTCCGTCCCCGGCCCGCACGGGCCGATGCCGCGCCTTCTAGGCTCGCTCGGGTCGCGCGGCAACGGTCCCGCCGATCCCTCAACCCCCGAGAACCCGGTGCTCGCCCACCGGCAGGTCGCGGCGCACGCGGGCGAGCCGCGCGCGGTCGATCCGGGCGGTGGCGAAGCCGGGCCCGTCGGAAGCCCGGGCGACCACGTGGCCCCAGGGATCGACGATCAGCGAATGGCCCCAGCACCAGCGCTCTTCGCGCCCTGCCGGATGCGGGCCCCACTGCGCCGCGGCGGCCACCCAGCACTGGGTCTCGATCGCCCGGGCACGGAGCAGCACTTCCCAATGGTCCTTGCCGGTCTGCAGCGTGAAAGCCGCCGGCACCGGCAGGAGCTCCGCACCCAGCGCCACGAGCGCCCGGTAGAGCTCGCCGAAACGGAGGTCGTAGCAGATCGAGCAGCCGACCCGCAGACCCTCGGCCGTGTAGGTCACGACCTCTCGGCCGCGGGCGAAGGTCGCGGATTCGCGATAGTCTCGCCCGTCCGGGGCGGTGATGTCGAAGAGGTGGATCTTGCGGTAGCGGGCGAGCTCGCGGCCGTCCCTGTCGAAGGCCACGGTGGTGTTGTAGAGCCGGTCGGCCGCCGGATCCCGCTCGAGGATGCTGCCGCCGTGCACGAGGATCCGATGACCGCGGGCCAGATCGCGCATCAGCCGCCAGGCCTCGCCCTCCTCGCCGAGCGGCTCGGCGGCGGCCCATTTGGCGGCGGCGTCGCCCCCCATCAGCACCCAGACCTCGGGCAGCACGACGAGATCGGGCCGGTCCTCGCGCACCGCCTCGCCGACCAGGGCCTCGGCGGCGGCGAGGTTGGCCGCCTTGTCGTCGCGCGAGTTCATCTGGATCACGCTCACCCGCATCGAGGCCTCCGCCGAAACGACCCGCTGATCCTAGCGCGCCGCGGCTCGCCTTGACAGCGGCCGGCCGAGGGTGACCTTCTCCGCCCGCCCCGTTCCGGGGCTTTCGAGCCGAGGCCAGCCATGCACCGCTACCGTACCCATCGCTGCGGCGAGCCGCGTCCCGAGCATGTCGGCTCGACCCTGCGCCTCGCCGGTTGGATCCACAGGAAGCGTGACCATGGCGGCCTCTTGTTCCTCGACCTGCGCGACCATACCGGCATCGTGCAGGTCGTCGTCCATCCCGACCGGCCGTTCTTCGCCGAGGCCGAGCGGCTCCGCCTCGAGAGCGTAGTCTCGATCACGGGCCGGCTCGTGGCCCGCACGCCCGAGACCGTGAACCCGGCTCTCGCCACGGGCGAAGTCGAGCTCGTGGCGGATGCCCTCGAGCTGCTCTCCGCGGCGGAGCCGCTGCCCCTTCAGGTCAACACCGACCGCGAGCAGCCCGAGGAGACGCGGCTGCGCTACCGCTTCCTCGATCTGCGTCGGGAGGTGATGCAGAAGAACATCCGTCTTCGCTCGGCGGTGATCCGCACGATCCGCGAGCTCATGCACGCCCAGGGCTTCACCGAGTTCCAGACACCCATCCTCACGGCCTCGAGCCCGGAGGGCGCCCGCGATTTCCTGGTTCCCTCGCGCCTGCATCCGGGCAAGTTCTACGCGCTGCCGCAGGCCCCGCAGCAGTACAAGCAGCTCTACATGATCAGCGGCTTCGACCGCTATTTTCAGATCGCCCCCTGCTTCCGGGACGAGGACGCGCGCGCCGATCGCAGTCCCGGCGAGTTCTACCAGCTCGACGTCGAGATGGCCTTCGTCACCCAGGAAGATGTGTTCGCGGCGATCGAGCCCGTGATGTTCGGGGTGTTCGAGCGGCACAAGCCGGAGGGCTGGACGGTGAGCCCACCGCCCTTCCCGCGCCTCACTTATGCGGAGGCGATGCTGCGCTTCGGCACCGACAAGCCGGATCTGCGCAATCCGATCGAGATCCGCGACGTCACCGAGGTCTTCCGCGGCTCCGACTTCAAGGTCTTCGCGGGCGCGATCGAGCAGGGGGCGGTCGTGCGCGCCGTGCCGGCGCCCGGAGCGGTCGGTCGACCGCGCAGCTTCTTCGACGGCATGGTGGCCTTCGCCCAGGGGCTGGGAGCGCCGGGCCTCGGGTGGATCGCCCTCGAGGAGGGCCAGGCACGCGGGCCGCTCGCCAAGTTCCTGGGCCCCGAGCGGCTCGGGCGGCTGCGGGAGAGCGCGGGGTTGGCGACCGGCGATGCCGTCTTCTTCGTCTGCGACAAGCCGGCCACGGCCGCCAAGCTCGCGGGTGCGGTCCGGGTCGAGCTCGGCAAGCAGCTCGATCTCTCGCAAAAGGCGACTTACCGATTCTGCTGGATCGTCGATTTCCCGATGTTCGAATGGGACGAAGAGGAGAAGAAGATCACCTTCTCCCACAATCCCTTCTCCATGCCCCAGGGCGGCCTCGAGGCGCTCCTCACCAAGGACCCTCTCGAGATCCTGGCCTACCAGTACGACATCGTCTGCAACGGGGTCGAGCTCTCTTCGGGTGCCATCCGCAACCATCGGCCGGACATCATGGAGAAGGCCTTCGCGATCGCGGGCTACGGACCCGAAGTGCTGGAGAGCCGCTTCGGCGGCATGTTGCGGGCGCTCCGCTACGGCGCCCCGCCGCACGGCGGCATCGCACCGGGCGTCGACCGGATCGTCATGCTGCTCGCCGACACCCCGAACCTGCGCGAGGTCACGGCCTTCCCGCTGTCGCAGCGGGCCGAGGAGCTGCTCCTGGGTGCGCCCTCGCCGGTGAGCGAGAAACAGTTGAAGGAGCTGCACATCATGCTCGACCACGTCGCCCGCCAGCGGCTCGAGGAGGAGGCGGCCCGCGAGGCCCGGCGCGAGCGGCCGGAGGGCTGAGCCGGCCGCGGAGCGACCTCACTTCCGGCGGCTGAGCCGGAGGCCGATCCGCGGCGTCGCGAGCGAGAGGACGGCTCCGCTTCCACCCAGGGGACCGTTGCCGGTCC
>DAIOUO010000120.1:0-9321 GCA_036759485.1 Geminicoccaceae bacterium
GCCCAGGGCACCATAACGCTCGCGCGCCGCCTCGCTCAGATAGAGGACCTCGTCCGCCCCGGAGCGGGAGAGGCCGCGGCGCAAGAGGAAGCCGGGCAGGAGCGCGTTGATCGCCGGCAGCGCCACGAAGCGCCGCTCTCGCCAGAGGGCGCTCGGGCCCGGTGCGAGCAGCTCGCGCAGCCGGATCCGCGGGCTCGCGAGCACGAGGGTGACGGCCGCGGGAAGATCCAGCCGGTGCATGCGGGCGAGGCCGAGCGCGCCCGTGACGAGCCAGACACGCTCGCAGCCGCGCTCGGCGATCGCCGCCCGCAACGCTTCGCTCGCCCGGCCCGCCTCGAGCAACACCGGCAGCCGGACGACCTCGAGCCCGGGCTCGCGGGGCGGGTCGACCGCGTCGGTGAGGAGCGCCACCGCGTGGCCGCGTCCGGCGAGGCCGCGGGCGATGCCCAAGGCCACGTGCCAGGGCTGGCGACGGACCCGGTGGCGCTCGAGGCCGAAGCAGACGATCGCGAATCGGCGCGCGACGACCGGAGGCGGCGCGGGTTCGAGCCGGCGGGACCGTGGCGCAGCCGGGGTGAGCGCGGTCGTCGGCTCCGGGACCGCCGGCGGTTGCACCTCGAAGGCGTGAAGGAGCGGCCGGCTCATGCCGCCTTCCACCGCTGCTCGCGGTAGAGGGCGGCGAGCTCGGCGGCGATCCCCGCCCAGTCGAAGCGAGCACGGACGAGCGCCTGTGCCCGCCGGGCCCGGGCCGCGGAGGCTTCGGGATCGGAGAGCGCCGCCTCGAGTCCGGCCGCGAGCGCCTCCACGCTCCGCTCCACCACGAGGAGCGGCGGGTCCTGCCCGAGCTCGGCCACGAGGCCCGTGCGGGTCGAGACGACCGGGGTGCCCGCGGCCATCGCCTCGAGAAGCGTCAGGGGTCCGCTCTCGTAGTCGGCCGGATTGACGGCGACGGCCGCGCGGGCGAGCCGCGCGCGCACGCCCTCCCGGTCGGCGAAGCCCGGAAGCTCGAGCCGATGGGCCACGCCGAGCTCGCGGGCGCGGGCCAGCAGGTCCTCGCGCAACGGCCCCTCGCCCAGGAGGACGAGCCGCTCGGCGAGACCTTCGGGCAGCCTTGCGAAGGCCTCGATCAGCCGATGCAGCCCCTTCCGCCAGCCGAGCCGGCCGACATAGAGCACCTCGCGGCGACGCGGCCCGGCCGGTGCGGCAGCGAAGAAGGCGGCATCGACCCCGTTCGTGAGCACGAGCGGGCGGCGGCCGTGCAGCCGGTAGAGGGCTCGGAGCTCCTCCCGCACACCCTGCGAGACCGCGACGACGAGCCGGGCCCGATCGAGCCAACGCTGCTCGCAGAGGCTACTGAAGAACCGGGCATAGGCCTTGAGGGCGAACGGCTCGAGGCCGCGCTCGGCGATCGCCGCGCTGTCGGCGAGCATCGGGCTGTGCACGGTCACGATCACCGGCAGGGCGGTGCGCAGGGGCGGCAGGAGCGGCAGGTGGACGTGGAGAAGCTCGACGCCGTCGCCGCCGTGGGCGAGCCAGCGCTCGAGGGCGGCGCGCGCTCGGGCATGGCCCAGGGGTGGAGGGCTCGACCAGGCGACGAGCCGCGCCGGCAGGCCCTCGACCGTGGTCGGTCCGGGGGCGGTGCCCGGCGGTGCGCGGCCGATCAGGAGCGGTTCGATCCCGTGCGCCGGCAGGCGGCGGGCGAGCTCGACCAGATGACGAGCGATGCCCTCGCGGGGAGGCAGGAGGTTGTTGGTGAGGAGCGCCACGCGCACCGGGCCGCCTCCCTCAGGGTCGCGTGGCGGCGGCGCGGACCTGGCCGGGTCCGTCGCCGCTCCAGAAGAAATCTTGCCCGGAGAACCGGCCGGCGATTCGTGTCGGCAGATGCGCGGCGAGCCGTCCGGCCCGATAGCCCAAGAGCCGCACGGCGGTATCGAGCAGGGCGTAGGGCAGGAGATGCGGTGCTTCGGCGAGCACGGTACGGACGAGGCCGCGGGCATAGGCGAGGCCACGCGCCTCGTCGGCGCCGCGGGCGAGCAGGAGGTGGCGCCAGACCTCGCGCGTCCAGCCCACGTCGAACTGGCGGCGGAAACTGTCGAGCAGCCGGGTGGGGTGGCTGTGCTCGACGACCGCCTCGGCGACGTAGGCGATCCGCCCGCCGGCTGCGAGCAGCTCACAGACCGCGATCGTCTCCTCGCTCACGAGGGTGGGCCTGAAGCCGCCGATCCGGTCGAGCGCGGCGTTCGACCAGGCGGCACAGGCGTTCGAGCAGAAATGCACCGCACTGCCGAGCCGCTCGGCATCCGCGGCACTGCGGATCTCCGACCGCTCGGGGTAGCAGAAGGCGCGCCCGAAGCGAGCCAAGAGATCGGCATCGGGGCAAGCGACCTGCCGGGCGTAGGCGACCTCGGCCCGGCCCTCTGCGATCGGTGCCACGAGACGTTCGAGGAAATCCGGCGAGCGGGCGAAGCAGTCGGGGGTGAGCATCACGACGATGTCGGTGGCGAGCCGGCGGCGGGCCGCCTCGCGGGTGAGGCCGTGGTTGAAAGCCGTGCGGGGGATCACCCAGGTGTGGGCCCCGAGGGCGCGGGCGAGCTCGACAGTGCCGTCGTTCGAGGAGGAGTTGACGACCAGCACCCGGGGCCGCAGTGGCGAGGCCAGGACCGGGGCGAGGCAGCGCTCGAGGATCGCTCGCGCGCGCCAGGTGATCACCACCACGCCCACCGACGGCGACGGGCTCCGCCCGTTGGCTCCGGCCATGGCTCGCCTCCCGCCCGCGTGCGGCGCGCGGGCTCTCGTCGGGATCGACGGTGCGACACCTATGGTAGCGTGCGCTCAGACGATTTCAACTAACAATCGATAGAGCGGGAGCGAGACGGGGCCGCTCGGGGTCGAGGGTCGCGGCGAGCCCGTCCCAGAAGCGCTCCTCGTCCCAGTTCGGCACGAGGGCGCGCAAGGTATCGCTGCCGACCCGGAACGGCGGCTCGTCGCTCGGCTCCGGGGGGGCCGCGAGGCGGACCGCGCAAGCGAGCCCGGTACGCCGGCCGATCGCCTCGGCGAGCCGGCCGACGAAGGCGGCCACGCTCTCGGGCCAGAGGCTGGGGACGAGGTGCACGGGCCGGCGTTCGTTCACGAGCCGCCGGGCCGCCTCGGCATAAGCGAGGGCGAGCGCGTCGACCGCTACGAAGTCGCGCACGAGGAACGGCCGGCGGATCGAGGCCGTCTCCCCGCGGCACCAGGCGGCGAGGAGCTCGCTCACGAGGCCCGGCTTGTCGAGCGGACCCACCGGGTGGGCGATCACGAGCTTGCCGAGGGGCAGGCCGCGGCGCTCGACCTCGAAGCGGATCGTCTGCCAGATCAGGGTCTTGGCGAGCCCGTAGGGGTTGAAGGCGCGAAGCGGCAGCGGACCGCGGCCCTCGTCGGCCTCGAAGATCGACCCGGTCACGAGCACTGCCCGACCGTCGCCAGCCGCGAACCGGTCGAGCAGCGGGCCGAGACCGGCCGTGGTGCGGGCGAGCGCACCGGCCACGTCGAAATTCGGGCTCCGGTGGTCGTCCACCTCGGCGCCGTGCAGGCAGAGGATGTCGAAGCGCTCGCGCTCGAGCAGGGCCAGTGCCTCCGCGCTCCCGAGGCCCGGCAGCCGGACCAGCCGCACCCCGCCGTCGAGGCGGGCGAGGCGGCGGCGGGCGAGCGGCGAGTAGGCCTCGAGCGGCCGGCGGTGGAGCGCCGTGACCGCGAAACCGCGCTCGGCGAGCGCGCTCGCGAACCAGGTGCCGGTGAAGGAGGAGGCGCCGGTCAGAAGCGCGCGCATGGCGGCCTCAGGCGGCGAGGTGGAAGGCGGGGGCGAAGTCGGGATGAGCGCGGTCGCGGGCGCTCACGACCGACGGCTCGAACGGCCAGTCGATCGCGAAGGTCGGATCGTTCCAACGGACTCCGCGCTCGCGCACCGGGTCGTAGGCAGCCGAGACGAAGTAGAGGACGAGGCTTTCCGGGGCGAGCGTCAAGAAGCCGTGAGCGCAGCCGGGCGGCACGAGCATGGCGCGGTGGTTGTCGGGCGAGAGCTCGGCCGCGGTCCAGCGGCCGAAGGTGGGGGAAGACTCGCGCAGGTCGAGCACGCAGTCCCAAATCGCACCCGACAGGCACAGCACGAGCTTGGTCTCCGCCGAGGGAGGCAATTGGTAGTGCAAGCCTCGCAACGTGCCGCGACGCGTGCTGCGCGAGAGGTTGGCCTGCGCCACCGTCAGGTCGACATCGAGGTCGGCGAGCGTGGTCCGGCAGAAGGCGCGAGCGAAGAAGCCGCGCTCGTCGTGCCGCGGGGTGAGCTCGAGCAGGCGGACGCCCGGGAGCGGCTCGGCGAGCGCGCGCATCAGGCGGCGTCCCGGCCGCGCCAGGGAGCGGTCCCCGATTCCCAGAGGGCGTGCATGTTGTCGCGGTCCTTGAGCGTGTCGACGCAGGACCAGAAGCCCTTGTGCCGGAACGGGCGGAGCTGCCGCTCGGCGGCCAGACGACGCAGCGGGGCACCTTCCAGCACGCAATCGTCGTCGGTCGAGAGATAGTCGAGAAAACGGCGGCGGAAGAAGAAGAATCCGCCGCTCGCCCAGGTCTCGGCCAGCATCGGCTTCTCGACGAAGTCCGCTACCTCGCCGTCATCGCCGAGCTCGAGATGGCCGAACTGGGAGACCGGGTTGACGGCGAGCACGGTGCCGATGCGGTCGTGCGAGAGGTGGAAGTCGAGCTCGGCGGCGAGATCGACGTCGGCGAGGCCGTCGCCGTAGGTCACCGCGAAATGCTCGGCATCGCCGAGATAGCGGGCGGCGGCGCGGGCGATCCGGGCACCGGTCATCGCATCGGCGCCGGTATGCGCGACCGTGACTTCCCAATCGGGGCGCGGCGCGGTCTGGTGGAAGCTCACCTCGCCCGTGCGGGTGTCGATCGTGAAGTCCTCGGTCATGGCCCGGAAGTCGAGGAAGAAGGTGGCGATCACCTCGGCCCGCCAGCCGGTGCAGAGCACGAAGCGGCGGAAGCCGGCGCGAGCGTAACTCTGCATGATGTGCAGGAGGATCGGCCGGTCGCCGATCTCGACCATGGGCTTGGGCCGACGGGCGCCGATCTCGCCGAGACGGGTCCCGCGGCCGCCGCACAGGACGAACACGGGCACCTCAGTCGGACGCGGATGCGACATGGCGAACCTCCAGCTCGAGCTCCGCCGGGGCCGAGATGGGACGGGGTTCGCGCCCGCCGAGCCGGTCGCCGTAGCGCCGGATCTGGTCGAGGAGCCAGTCGGCTCGCCCCGTCTCGAGTAGGTGTCGATAGCCGTCGACGGTCCAGTCGACCGCCTCGGCCGTCGAAAGCAGCGGCCGCCAGCCCAGGCGCTTCTTGGCGCGCTCGATCGACAGCCGCTGCAACGGCGCGTCGACCGCCGGGGGGACCGCCTCGATCTGCCAGGGACCGGCACCGAGCCGCCGAGAGACCGCGGCCGCCACCTCGGCCACGGTCCACTCTCCACCCGGCTCGGGCCCGAAGTTCCAGGCCCCGGCGAAGCGTACCGGGTCGCGCACGAGCGCCTGGGCGAGGCGCAGATAGCCCGAGAGTGCGTCGAGCACGTGCTGCCACGGCCGGATCGCGCCCGGCCGGCGCAGCACCGGCGTCCGCCCGGCGGCGAAGGCGCGGACGAGGTCGGGGACCAGCCGATGTGCCGACCAGTCGCCCCCGCCGATGACGTTGCCGGCGCGGGCCGTGGCGATGCCGATCCCGGAGCGCGGCGGCAGGTAGGTCGTCCGCCAGGCGTGCGCGACGATCTCGGCGCAGGCCTTGCTCGCCGCATAGGGCTCCTCGCCGCCGAGCGGATCGCCCTCGCGGCAAGCCTGGTGCGGCTCGCGGTAGCATTTGTCGCTCGTGACGATCACCACCGCCCGCACACCGGGCGTGGCGCGCACCGCCTCGAGCAGGTTGACGGTACCGAGCAGATTGGTCTCGAGGGTGCCGAGCGGGTCGCGCTGCGCCTCGAGCACGATCGGTTGGCCGGCCAGATGGAAGACCAGCTCCGGCCGGGCCTCGGCCAGTGCGGCCCCGAGCGCCGGCCGGTCGCGCACGTCGCCCTCGAGCACCGGGAACGTGCCGCCGAGACCGAGCAGGTCGAGGAGCGAAGGGGTGAAGCGCGGCGGGTGGCCGAAGCCCGTGACCTCGGCACCCAGGCGCCGCAGCCAGGCGACCAGCCAGGTGCCCTTGAAGCCGGCATGGCCGGTCACCAGCACCCGACGTCCCTGCCAGAAGCCCGGATCCAGCTGCATCGCGCCTCCGTCCCCCGCCCCGGGGGGCCGCGTGGCGCCATCCCTAGCGGGATTCTACCTTTGCGTTAGTGACATTTCACATACTTGCCGAATGCGCGACAGACAAGCACGCCCGGCCGAGTTCGTCGGTCGTCCGGCGACGTTGGTTCGGGAGTGGGGCACGGCCGCGGGCGAGGCCCACGGCGACGATACGCCCGCGGCTCAGCGCGGGTTCAGGGAGAGCAGAAACTCGACGATCGCCTCGCGGTCGGCCTCGGGCAGCTTGGCGGTGCCGTTGCTCACCACCTTGGCCATGTCGCCGCCCACGAAGTCGCCGTCCGGCTTGATCCCGATCTGGAAGAAGGCGCGGAGATCGGCCGCGCTCCACTTGCCGATCCCCTTCTCGGGGTCGCGGGTGATGTTGGGGAAGACCTCCTTGCCGAGCCGGCCACCGGTGAAGGCTCGGCTCTGGTCGAGCACGCCGTACCAGCTGCGCGGGGTGTGGCACTCGCCGCAATGGCCGGGGCCGAGGACGAGATAGGCACCGCGGTTCCAGGCCTCGCTCTTGGTCGGATCGGGCCGGAAGGGCGCCGGGTCGTGGAACGCCCACTGCCAGAGACGGAGAGCCCAGCGGATGTTGAAGGGGAAGGAGAGCTCGTGCGGCGGCGAGGGCCGGCGGACGGGGGGAACGGTGTCGAGATAGGCCTTGAGCGCGAGCAGGTCGGCCTCGCTCATCCGGGCGTAGGAGCCATAGGGGAAGGCCGGGTAGTAGGGCTCGCCCGCGGGCGACCGGCCCTCGCGCATGGCGCGCAGG
Source organism: Geminicoccaceae bacterium (assembly GCA_036759485.1). Classification (GTDB taxonomy): domain Bacteria; phylum Pseudomonadota; class Alphaproteobacteria; order Geminicoccales; family Geminicoccaceae; genus JANXAZ01. The sequence continues at coordinate 7,081 of DAIOUO010000120.1, forward strand.
AAATCGGCCGTGCTCCAACCTCCGATGCCGGTCTCGGGATCGGGGGTGATGTTGGGGGCCCGGAACGTGCCGAAGGGTGTCGCGATCGGGTCGCCGCCCGCGAGCAGCGGCCCGTCCTTGGCGGTATGGCAGTTGGTGCAGCCGCCGATGGCGAAGAGGAGCTCGCCGCGGGCGAGCTGCTCGGGCGTCGCGGCCGGGGCGGAGGCCGCGGCGAGAGCGACAGCCAACCCCGTCGCCGCCGCCCGCGCCCGCTCGCCGAGCCTCAATTCTCCGGCCGCCGATAGGGCCGATGGCAGCCGCCGCAGCCCTCCTGGCCGAGCTTGCCGAAGGCCTGGGCGGTGGCCGTCTGATCGCCGCTCTTGGCCGCCGCCACGAGGGCCTTGGCGAGCCCCTCGGCGTTCTTGGCCTTGGCCTCGAAGTCGGCGAAGTTCTGCCAGATGGCCGGCAGCGCCCGGGTCTCGCCCTGGTCGCTGCCCTTGGGGAACCAGGAGGGGATCTGCGGGATTTTGCCGGCGATGTGCTCGGCGTGCGCGGCCACGTCCGCGAGCGTGCCGCCCTTCTTGTCGATCACGGTGTCCTTGATGGCGCCCATGCGCCGGCCGAAGTCCTTGAATTCCGCCTGGCGCGCCTTGATCGCGTCCTGGGCCGTCGCGACACCGGCGATCGCCAGGACGCCGAGGACGGCGCCGAGCCCGAAGATCCGCTTACCCATGGGTCTCCACCCTCCCTCCTGCGCGCCCGCCTCACCGCACACGCGCGGCCGCGTCGCGCCACCATCGCTTGCGACCATGACGAGGAGACCGGCCGCTCGGAACGAGCCGCATCGGAATCAGACCGGTTCCGTCGCGGAACGAACGGTTCGCCCGCCGCCGCCTCAGTCCTGCGGCCGGCGGTAGGGCGTGTGGCAGCCGCCGCAGCCCTCTTTGCCGAGTGCCGCGAAGGCCTGTGTCGTGGCGGTCCGGTCGCCGCTCTTGGCGGCCGCCACGAGCCGGCCGGCGAGCGTCTGGGCGTTGCGCGCCGCCGCCTCGAAGCCGGCGAAGTCCTGCCAGATCTTCGGCAGCGCCCAGGTCTCGTCGGGGCCCTGGTCGGAACCGGGCGGGAACCAGCTCGGCACCTGCGGCAGCTTGCCCGCGATGTACTCGGCGTGGGCCGCCACGTCCGCGAGGGTGCCGCCCTTGCCCTCGACGACCGTCTCCTTGATGGCGTTCATGCGCTTGCCCATGGCGTCCATCTCGCCCTGGCGCGCCTTGATCACGCTCTCGGCCGCCGCGGCACCCGCTGTCGCGAGCGCCAGGGCGAGCCCGAAGGCCGTTGTCGTCCACCGCATGGTCCTGCTCCCCTGTTCCGGTGGGGCTCACTCGGGCGTCACCGCCCTCCCGCTCTTGTGCACCGAACCGGCACGGCCGGAAAATCGCGCTCGCGTGAGCGACCGGCCGACGGGGCCGGTGCGAGGGGGACGAGGGCTCTGTGCGGATCCGCGCCATCCTGTTCGACAAGGACGGCACGCTCGTCGATCTGCGTGCCACCTGGGTACCGCGCTACCGGGCCGCAGCCGCGGCGCTGGCGCGTGCCGCCGGGCGTGGCGAGCCCTTCGCCACCGAGCTCCTGCGCCGGCTGGGCTGGGATCCGGTCGCCGGCAGCCTCGCCGCCGACAGCCCGCTCTTGTGGGCCACCAACCGGACGATCGCCGAGCGCTGGGCGGCCGAACCCGAACTCCGTCCGCTCCGCTCGGCCGGCGTCGACCCCGTAGCCCTCGCGCTCGCCGAGCTCGAGGACGAGGAGCGACATCCGCCGCGGCCGCTCGGCGACGTCCAGGGGCTTCTCGGGCGGCTCGCCGGGCGCCGGCTCGCGCTCGGGCTCGCGACCATGGACCGCGAGGCGGCGGCGAGGCGCGGCGCCGAACGGCTCGGCATCGCGCCTCGGCTGCGCTTCGTGGCGGGTTGCGATTCGGGCTTCGGCCAGAAGCCCGGGCCGGGCATGGCGCTCGCCTTCTGCGCGGCGGTCGGCGTCTCGCCCGCAGAAGTCCTCCTGGTCGGGGACAGCCCGGCCGATCTCGCCATGGCGCGGGCCGCCGGTCTCGGCCTCGCGGTCGCGGTCCGCTCGGGCGGGGCCAGGGAGGCGGATCTCGCCCCGCTCGCCGACCGGTTGCTCGAGGACGTACACGGGCTCGAGGCGCTGCTCGACGAGCTCGGCTCGCCCCCGGCTTCGCCCAAAGCTCGCCTCGGGCCGCTGCCGGCGGGC
>DAIOUO010000121.1:0-9273 GCA_036759485.1 Geminicoccaceae bacterium
CCGGCCGCGGGCTCGTGCCGAGCCGGCTCGGCACGAGCCCGATCTGGCGGCGGCCCCTGCGTGCCGAGGAGGTGGCGGAGCGGCTCGAGGCCGGCTGGTGGCCCTATCATCGACGGCTCGCGGCGCTCTGCGTCGAGCGGTGCCGCCGGTTCGGCCAGGTCGTGCTGCTCGATTTGCACTCGATGCCGACCGAGGTGACGCTCGCCCGCGGCCGCCGGCCGCTCGACGTGGCGATCGGCGACTACCACGGTCGGGCCTGCGCGCCCGCGCTCGTGGCTCTCGTCGAGGCGACGCTCGCCGAGGCCGGCCTCCTCTCGGCACGCAACGTGCCCTACGCCGGCGGCTACATCACCGAGACCTACGGTCGGCCGCGGGAGGGCGTGCACGCGCTCCAGCTCGAGCTGCGCCGCTCGCTCTTCATGGACGAGGCGAGCGGGACGCCGACCGCCGGGCTCGCCGCCCTCGAGTCGCTGGTCCGGGATCTGGTGGGCCGGCTCGCCGTGGCGCTGCGCCCGCCGCTGTTGCACGCCGCCGAGTGAGGGGCGAAGGGCGCGTCGGCGCGGAGGGCGGTGGCGGTCGCGGGGAAGGTTGCCGCGGGCGGGCGGCGTTTCTACAGTCCGGCCGCCCCGGCAACCCGAGGAGCCCGCGCCCGTGTCGATCGTCGCCCGGAGCCTCTCCCGCATCAAACCTTCGCCCACGATCGCGGTGACCGATCTCGCCCGCAAGCTCAAGGCGGAAGGTCGCGACATCATCGGCCTCGGGGCGGGCGAGCCCGACTTCGACACACCCGACCACATCAAGGAAGCGGCCATCGCCGCGATCCGCCGTGGCGAGACCAAGTACACGAACGTCGACGGTACGCCCGAACTCAAAGCAGCGATCGCCCGCAAGTTCGAGCGGGAGAACGGGCTCCGCTACACGCCCCAGCAGATCTCGGTCGGCTCGGGCGGCAAGCAGGTGCTCTACAACGCCTTCATGGCGACGCTCGATCCCGGCGACGAGGTCATCGTGCCGGCGCCCTACTGGGTGTCCTACCCCGACATGGTGCTCCTGGCCGGGGGCACGCCCGTCTTCGTCCGCTGCCCGGAGAACACGGGCTTCAAGCTGCAGCCGCAAGACCTCGAGGCCGCGATCAACCCGAAGACGAAGTGGGTGATCCTCTGTTCGCCCTCGAACCCGACCGGGGCCGCCTATACCCGCGACGAGCTCAAGGCGCTCACCGACGTGCTGCTGCGGCATCCCCGGGTCTGGGTGATGACGGACGACATGTACGAGCACCTCGTCTACGACGGCTTCCGGTTCACGACCGCGGCCCAGGTCGAACCGGGATTGTACGAGCGGACGCTCACGGTGAACGGGGTCTCCAAGGCCTATTGCATGACCGGCTGGCGGATCGGTTACGCGGGTGGCCCTGTGCCCTTGATCAAGGCCATGGCCATGATCCAGTCGCAGTCGACTTCGAACCCCTGTTCGATCAGCCAGGCGGCCGCGGTCGCCGCCCTCGACGGCGACCAGAGCTTCATCGCGCGGCACAACGCGGTCTTCCAGGAGCGGCGCGATCTGGTCGTGCGCGAGCTCAACCGGGCGCCGGGCCTACGCTGCCACAAGCCCGAGGGCGCTTTCTACGTCTACCCCTCCTGCGCCGGCGTGATCGGCAAGCGCACCCCCGACGGGAAGACGATCGCGAGCAGCGAGGACTTCGCCCGCTATCTCCTCGAGAGCGTGGGCGTGGCCGTGGTGCACGGCTCGGCCTTCGGGCTCGACCCCTATTTCCGGATCTCCTATGCCACGGCCACTTCGGTGCTCGAGGAGGCCTGCGCCCGGATCCGCCGGGCCTGCGAGGCACTGCAATGAGCGCCCGGCTCGATCTCGGGGCGGTCGTCCGCCGGGTCCCGAACTTCCCCAAGCCCGGCATCCTCTTCTACGACATCTCGACGGTCCTGGCGGATCCGGTGGCCTGGCGGGCGGCGGTCGATCGGATGGACCGGCTCGTCGACCATTGGCAGCCGGATCTCCTGGCCGGGATCGAATCGCGCGGCTTTCTGTTCGCCGCCGCGCTCGCCTACCGGGCGGGGCGCGGGCTCGTCATGGTCCGCAAGCTGGGCAAGCTGCCCGGAGCGGTGGTGAGCCACTCCTATGACCTCGAATACGGCTCGGACACGCTCCAGGTGAGCGAGGGGCTCGTCCCACGGGGTGCCAGGACCGTGCTCGTCGACGATCTGATCGCGACCGGTGGGACCGCGCGAGCGGCGGTGACACTCCTGGGCAAGGTCGGGGCGGACGTGGTGGGTGCCGCCTTCTTCATCGAGCTCGAGGGGCTGGGCGGGGTCGAGCGGCTCGGGGTACCGGCCCGCTCGCTCCTCAAGCTCTCGGGCTGAAACGAACGGCTCGCGAGCTCGGTGGACGCGGCGCGGCTCGCGAGCGACCGCGATCAGGGGATGAACTGTTCCTTGAGGATCCGCTCCTCGAGATTGTGTTCCGCGTCGAACAGCAGCCGGCAGGCGATCGAGCGGTCCTCCCAGACGTCCACCCGGACCACGTCGCGGAACTCGCTGTAGTCGGCGACCGCGCTCACGGGCCGCTTGTCGGCGTCGAGGACGCGGATCGTGAACCGGGTCCGCGAGGGAAGGAGGGCACCGCGCCAGCGCCGCGGCCGGAAGGGGCTGATAGGGGTCAAGGCCAAGAGGTCCGCGCCCAACGGAATGATCGGGCCGTGGGCGGAAAGATTGTAGGCGGTGGAGCCGGCCGGGGTGGCGACGAGCACGCCGTCGCAGACGAGCTGCGGCAGTCGGCAGATGCCGTCGATGTCGATCGCGAGCCAGGCGGCCTGGCGGGTCTCGCGATAGACCGAGACTTCGTTGATGGCGAGGCTCTCGCGCACACCACCGGCCGCGAGCTCGGCGCGCATGCGCAAGGGGTGGAGGTCGACGGGTGTCGCGGCCTCGATTCGCTCGAGCAGGCCCTCGACTTCGAAGGCGTTCAAGAGAAAGCCCACGGTGCCGAGGTTCATGCCGTAGATCGGGATTCGCCGGTCGAGATGAGCGTGCAGGGTCTCGAGCATGAAGCCGTCGCCGCCGAGCGGGACCAGGATGTCGGCCCGTTCCGGTGATGCGGCACCGTAGATCCGCTCGAGCTCGCGCCGGGCCTTCTGGGCGTCGGGGGTGTCGGCAGCGAGAAAGGCCAGCCTTCTGGGCATGCCCGGCGGTGCTCCCGTCTCGGGCCGGGCGCGGCCGCGCGGCCCCTTGCGAGGATCGCGCGGGCGAACCATAAGCGTAAAGGGCCGGCACGCCGGGCACATGGTCCGAGCCGGGCGGGGAGGAGGCGGTGATGATCGATCCGTTCGGTCGGGCGATCACCTATGTGCGGATCTCGGTGACCGACCGCTGCGACTTCCGCTGTGTGTATTGCATGGCGGAGAACATGACCTTCGTGCCCAAGGCCGAGCTGCTCTCGCTCGAGGAGCTCGATCGACTCGCCTCGGTGTTCGTCGATCTGGGCGTGCGCCGGATCCGGCTCACCGGCGGCGAGCCGCTCGTGCGCCGCAACCTGATGTGGCTCGTCGAGCAGCTCGGCCGTCACCTGCGCGAGGGTCGGCTCGACGAGCTCACCCTCACCACCAACGGTAGCCAACTCGACCGCTTCGCGGGCGATCTGTTCCGCTTCGGCGTCCGCCGGGTCAACGTCTCGCTCGACACGCTCGACCGGGCGAAGTTCGAGGCCATCACCCGCTGGGGCAAGTTCGACAAGGTCATGGCCGGGATCGCTGCGGCCAAGGCCGCGGGCCTCGCCATCAAGATCAATTGCGTCGCCCTCAAGGGCGTGAACGAGGACGAGCTCGATCGGATGATCGCCTGGTGCGGGGAAGAGGGTTTCGATCTGACGCTGATCGAGACCATGCCCATGGGCGAGATCGACGGCGATCGGACCGAGCAGTATCTGCCGCTCTCGTTGGTGCGTGCCCGCCTCGAGCGGCGCTGGACCCTCGAGGACATCGACTACCGCACGGGCGGTCCCGCCCGCTACGTGCGGGTCAAGGAGACCGGCGGCCGGCTCGGTTTCATCACTCCGCTCACCCACAATTTCTGCGAATCCTGCAACCGGGTGCGAGTGACCTGCACGGGCACGATGTTCATGTGCCTGGGCCAGGAGGACAAAGCGGATCTGCGGGCGGCGCTTCGGGCGTCCGAGGGTAACGAGCTCGTTCGCCGGGCGATTCTGGACGGCATCGCGCGCAAGCCCAAGGGCCACGACTTCGTGATCGACCGCAGGCACAATCGCCCGGCGGTCCGTCGACACATGAGCGTGACGGGCGGCTCAGCCGCCCGCGCGAAGGCAGCGGGCTCCGCCGATCGGCGGGGGTGCGCTCGCGAAAACCCGATCGGCCGCCCGAGGGCGGCCGATCGCGTGTCTCAGTCCCAGGTGATCTCGACGCGGCGGTTCTGCGCCTCGCGCACGCCGTCGGCGGTCGGCACCCGCGGCCGAGTCTCGCCGTACCATTTGAGGTCGAGGGCGCTCTGCGGCACGCCGAGCCGCTCGAGCTCGCGTGCTACCGCTCGCGCCCGCCGCTCGGAGAGGCGCATGTTGTAGCCCTCGGGCCCGGAGCGGTCGGCGTGGCCGGCCAGGTGGAGGCGAACCATCCGGCCGGCCTTGAAATCCGCTGCCACCTGCTCGATCACCTGGAGCGCAACCGGGCTGATGTCGGCTCGATCCCAGGCGAAGAAGACGAGATATTGCTGCGGTGCGGCGGGACCGAGCGCTCGCTCGACGGCGGCCACGGCCTCTTCGAAGCGGGCCTTGCAGGCCTGGGCGCCGGCCTGATCGCCCGCCTCCGTTCGCTCGAGCCAGCAATCGAAGGCGGTCTGAGCCTTGGAGGCATCCGCCGGTGCTCGGAGTCGGCCATTGCCGTCGAGTGCGGCCACCAGCCGTGCCCGGGCGGCCTCGAGCTCGCCTTTGGCCGACTCGGGCAGACGGCGGAGGGCGAGCTGGTCGGGTTGGACGTTGAGCCCCTTGGCGGAGGCGACGGCCTTGCGGCCGAAATGCATACGGTCGGCGACGTCCATCCGGCCCGCCGCCTGGTCGGTGAGGTCGAGATAGCCGACCCGCAGCCCCTGGCTGAAGGGTGCCCCTTGCGGGACCATCTGCCGGACCGCGTCCATGTCGACGAAGAGGAGGTCTGCGTCGTCGAGCACGGTGGGCTCGGGTGTGACCATCCGGTCGTCGACGTTGGCGCAACCGGCGGCCGTCAGGACGACACCCAAAAGAAGAGCGACACGCCTCTTCGCGACCATGACCGCCGATCCCCGAGCGAGTTGTTCCCGCCGTTCCGAGCCTCGTTCCTCAGCCGGACCGCGGTCCCGGACTGGTCGGGCGAGTGGCCGGATGTGAAGGGAAAAGTGCCGGTCGTGCAAGCTCGGCGGACCGTTCGACGGTGCAACCACGGAGCTGTGTTGCCCTCGACCAACGCCGACCGGCGGGCGCAGCGGCGGCTCAGGGCGGGGCGGCAGCCGGGGTCTTCGCGCGGGCGCTCAGGAAGCTGCGAACCGCCACGAGCTGGCCCGAGAGCTCGTCCAAGAGCGCCGGGTTCGGCTCCGAGCGTTCGGCACGGGCGGCGGTTTCGGCGAGCTCGACCGCGCCGATGTTGACCGAGGCGCCCTTGAGCGCGTGCGCCGCCCGGCTCCAGGCGATCGGATCGTCGAGTGCGGCGCGCATCTGGCCGATGTAGACCGCTGCGGTCTCCACGTAGAGCGTGGCGAGCTCGCGCTCGAGCTGACGGTCGCCGTCGGTGAACTCGCGCAGTCGCGCGAGGTCGAGGGGGGCCTCGTGGGGCATGGCGATCTCCGCTGCGCTTGCCGGCGGCCCGCGGCCGTCGGTGAGCGCCTTGACGGCGCCCACGAGTCGGCCGATCGAGATGGGCTTGACGAGAAAGCCGGAGAGGCCGGTCGGCGTACCGTCGCGCAGCACGCTCGGCCGGTCGAGGGCGTCGCCGAACATCAGCACCGGTACCGCCAGTCCTGGCGCGGCCTCGGCCAGGTGGCGGGCGAGGGCGACGCCAGGCATGTCGGGCAGGCGGGCGGCCACGAGCGCGAGCGCGAAGCGGGTGTGGGAGCGCATCATCAGCGCTTCGGTGCCGCTGCCCACCACCGAAACCACATAGCCGAGCCGGCTCAGCACCATGCGCATGAGGCCGCGGCTCAGCGCCGGGTCTCCGACGATCAGCAAGCGGCGTCGCTGCGGATCGAGGCCGACTTCCATCCGGGCGTCCGTTTCTTTTCGGCGAGGGCCGAGCCTCTTTTCGCGCGATGCTAGAATGACGTCAAGAGTAACTCTCTCAATTAGATAGACCCGCTGGAAACCGCAGGCGCCGCGACGCCGGCGCCGTTGCCGCGGCCCGCCGCTGCGACCATTCTCCGCGCCGCCTACAGCCACGGGAGTTGGGATGAACGACCGTCTCGATCGTCACGCCGCGCTGATCGCGACCATGGTCCTGGTGTCGGCCGCCGAGGGAACCATGTCGGACGCCGAGATCGCCGCCATGACCCGGATCGTGGGCTCGCTCCCGGCGTTCGACGATTTCGATCGCTCCCGGATCGCCGCGATCGGCAAGGAGTGCGTCGAGCTCCTGCAGCGCGAGGACGGTCTCGACGTCGCGCTCGAACGGATCGCACGGGCCCTGCCGCCGCCCTTGCGCGAGACCGCCTATGCGCTCGCCTGCGACGTGATCGCCGCCGACCGCGGCGCCAGCCAGAGCGAGCTGCGCCTGTTGGGCATGCTGCGCGAGCGCCTCGAGCTCGACCCGCTCGTCGCGGCGGCCATCGAGCGCGCGGCGAGTGCGCGCCACCGCGCCGTCTGAGAGGGTCCGACCGGTGGTGGCGGAGACCGCCTTCCCGCCGGACGGCATTCTCCTGGGGCCGCGGCGGATGGCCGCGGCGGATGCCGCCACGATCGCCGCCGGCACGCCCGGGAGGCTGCTCATGGAGCGAGCCGGGCGGGCGATCGCCCGGGCGATCACCGCCCGCTTCGCGCCGCGCCCCGTCCTCGTCCTGTGCGGTCCGGGCAACAATGGCGGCGACGGTTGGGTCGTGGCTCGCAGGCTCGCCGCGCTGGGCTGGTCGGTGGTAGTCGCGAGCCTGGTCGATCCGGCACGGCTGAAGGGCGACGCGGCGGCCGCTTTCGCCCGCTTCGGCGGATCCTGGTCGGGCGAGCTGCCGGCCGGGCTCGACGGGGGCTGGCTCGTGGTCGACGCGCTGTTCGGCGCCGGGCTCGATCGACCGCTCGAGGGCACGGCGCGGGCCTGGGTCGAGCGGCTCGCCCGCCACGAGGGGCCCGTTGTGGCAGTCGACGTGCCGTCGGGCGTGGAGGGGGGGAGCGGAGTGGTGCTCGGTGCCGCGGCGGCGGCCGATCTCACCGTCACGTTCTGCCGGCCGAAGCCCGGCCATCTGCTCCTTCCCGGGCGCGATCTCGTGGGCGAGCTCGTGGTCGCCGACATCGGCATCCCCGATGCGTTGGTAGCCTCGGTCGACGAGGGGATTCGGCGCAACGAGCCGGCGCTGTGGGCCGGGCTCCTGCCGCGTCGCGACAGCGCGGCCCACAAATACCGGTTCGGGCATGCGGTGGTGGTGGGCGGGCCGGCGCATGCCACCGGGGCCACCAGGCTCGCCGCGCTCGCCGCGTTGCGGGCGGGGGCGGGGCTCGTGAGCGTGGCCGCGCGGCCCGATGCACTCCCGGTGTACGCCGCCGCGCTCACGACCGTGATGACCAAGCCCTGTGCCGACGTTGCGGGGCTCGAGGCCCTGCTCGCCGATTCCCGGCTCAATGCCTGGCTGATCGGCCCGGGTGCGGGGGTGGGCGAGGCCACTCGGACGGTCGCGCTGGCTCTCGCTCGTTCGGGCCGGCCGCTCGTGCTGGATGCCGATGCGCTGACGAGCTTCGCTGACGAGCCTGCAATCCTTTTCGGGACGCTGCACGGTGCGTGTGTGTTGACCCCGCACGACGGCGAGTACGGCCGTTTGTTCACCCATCGGGGCGACCGGCTCCTGCGGGCGCGGAAGGCGGCCGCCACCTGCGGTGCGGTCGTTCTCCTCAAGGGGGCCGACACGGTCGTGGCGGCACCCGATGGACGGGCGGCGATCCTGGGCGCGGCACCGGCCGCGCTCGCCACGGCCGGCACGGGCGACGTGCTGGCTGGTGTCATCCTGGGACTTCTGGCCCAGGGGATGCCGGCCTTCGAGGCCGCTGCCGCCGGCGCCTGGCTGCACGCGCGGGCGGGCGAGCTCGTCGGTCCCGGGCTGATCGCCGAGGATCTGATCGGTCGGATCCCGGCGGCGCTCGCCTTCTCCCGTGGAGAGGAGGTCGACGCGAAGGCGGCGGCACGGCCTTCCGGGCGGGCCGGTCGCCTCACGCAGGCGGGCTTTCGACAGCGGTTCCTTTCTGGTTGAATGACGAAAATTCGGCCGCGGCCTCGCCCCGGCCGGGTACCGCCGCCGACCCAGAGACGATGAGCCGCGCCGTCGCCCGCCGTCCCGAGCCCGATCGCGACAGGCCCCGGCCGATTCCCGCCGGCTGTCGCATCGGCCGTCGGCCGACCCTCACTGTCGGGCGCTCGTGACTGCCGTCCCAGGCGCCGACCCGGCGGCGCTCCTCGACACGGCCGACGCCGGTCTGATCCTCGTTCGGGCGCCGACCGGAACCTACGAGCCGGTCGAGATCCTCGAGGTCAACCACCGCCTGCTCGAGCTCACCGGTCACGACCGGGCGAGCCTCCTGGGCCGCTCGCTGCGCCGGCTGCGCGGCCGAAGCGAGCGCCGCGAGCGCTTCGCCGCTCTCCTCGCCGCGATCGAAGATGGCCGGCCGTTCGACGAGCCGCTCGCGATCGCAAGGGCCGACGGTGCCGACCGGACGCTTCGGGTTCGGCTCGCCCATCCGCCGGGTGCTCCCGGGCTCGCGGTGCTATGGTTCCGACCGGAGGCGGGCGAGGCGCCGGGCGATCCGGCCGAGCTGCCGCGCCATGCCGGGCCCTGGTCGGGCCTCGTGCGCGAGGGGCTCTATCTGCTGGCCCTCGACGAAGCGCTCCGGCCGCGCCTGGTCTGGGCCGACACCCGCTTCCACGCCCTGCTCGGCGAGGCGGAGGCGGTGGCGCAGGGGCCCGCGGCGCTGGCGCTCGCCGAGGATCGCGAGCGGCTTCGGGCCCGCGACCAGCGCCTTCTGGCCGGCCGCGAGACGGTGGTCCGCTATCGCTTGCGGGCCGCCGACGGCACCGTCCGCACGGTGTGCGAC
>DAIOUO010000122.1:0-9253 GCA_036759485.1 Geminicoccaceae bacterium
CGGTAGCGGGAAGCGGGTCTCGAGCGGCCGGGTGAGCCAGAGGCCGACCGGCAGGACCGTCACGAGCGCGATCGCCCCGATCGCCGCCGTGGCGAGCGCGAGCCCGCCCCGCCGACCGCGCCAGGCGAGGATCGACCCCGCGATCGCCAGCAACAGGAGGAAGTTGCTCGGCCGCACGACGAGGAAGACGAGCTTGCCCAAGACCCAGCTCACGCAGGCGCCTCCACCCGACGGGAGCTCTTGGCCGGCACGGACGGTGGCGGCATGCTCGGCCGCGCAGCGAGGATGTGCCGAGGGAGGAGCGGATGGCGAACGGGGGGCGGCTGTCGATCGAGGATCTCGCCCGCGAAGCGCGCGAGGGGACGATCGACACGGTGGTCTGTGCCTTCACCGACATGCAGGGTCGGCTCGTGGGCAAGCGCATGGCCGCCCGGCACTTCCTCGAGGTCGGGCACGAGGAGTGGCACGCCTGCGACTACCTCCTCACGGTCGACATGGAGATGGAGCCGGTCCCCGGCTTCAAAGCCGCCTCCTGGGACAGGGGCTACGGGGATTTCGTCGTCAAGCCCGACCTCGCGACCTTGCGCCGCACACCCTGGCTGCCCGGCACCGCCCTCGTGCTCGGCGACGTGCTCGACCATCACGGCCACCAGCTGCCGCACAGCCCGCGCGCCGTCCTGAAGCGCCAGCTCGAGCGGCTGCGTGCCCATGGTCTCGTCGCCAAGATGGCCTCCGAGCTCGAATTCTACGTCTTCGAGGAGGACTTCCGGACGGCCCGCGACCGCCGCTACCACGACCTCAAGACGGCGGGATGGTACATCGAGGATTATCACGTCCTCGAGACGACCAAGCGCGAGCCGCTCATGCGGGCGCTCAGGAACGGGCTCGAGGGGGCGGGGATCCCGGTCCAGGAGAGCAAGGGCGAATGGGGGCCGGGCCAAGAGGAGCTCAACGTCCTCTATGCCGAGGCCCTCGAGATGGCCGACCGCCACGTGATCCTCAAGAACGCGGTCAAGGAGGTGGCCTTCCTGCAGGGCCGCTCCGTCACCTTCATGGCCAAGTGGCGGCCCGATCTCGCGGGCTCTTCCTGCCACATCCACCTCTCGCTGTGGACCGCGGACGGCGACCGGCCCGCCTTCGTCGACCGCGAGCATCCCGAAGGCGTCTCCGCTCTCTTCCGCCGTTCGCTCGCCGGCATGCTCGCCACGGCTGCCGAGGCGACCCTGTTCCTCGCCCCCAACGTCAACAGCTACAAGCGCTTCCAGGCCGGCTCCTTCGCCCCCACCCGGATCGTCTGGAGCCGCGACAACCGCACGGCCGGCTTCCGCATCCTGGGCCACGGTGCCTCGACCCGGATCGAATGCCGGATCCCGGGCGCGGACGTGAACCCCTACCTCGCCTACGCCGCTCTGATCGCGGGCGCACTCCACGGCATCGAGGCCGGCCTCGAGCCGCCGCCCGCCTATTCGGGCGACGCCTACAAGGACGCGGCCGTGCCTTCCGTACCGCGCACGCTCGGCGAGGCGATCGCGCGCCTCGAGGGCTCGCGGGTGTTGCGCGAGGCGATGGGCGAGGAGGTGATCGAGCACTATCTCCACGCCGCGCGCTGGGAGCTCGGTTGCTTCGAGCGCGCCGTCACCGACTGGGAGCTCTTGCGCTATTTCGAGCGGGGCTGAAACGGGACCGGGCCCGATCCCGGCCCGCGAGACCCGCACCGGCGCGACCCGGCGGCTCGCCCGCGAGCGGCCCGAAGCCACGCAGGAGCCGGAGGGGTCCACGACTTCGGACGGCAGCGAACGGCGGCGCGGCATTCGCAGCTCTCGGGCCCGGTCCGGTCGAAAACAATCGGGAGCCGCCATGGGCGAAATCCGTGCCGGCGATCGCCCATCGCACGGTGCGGCCGCGGCTAGTCGAATTCGGCCGCGCGCGGCACGATCGAACCGAGCGGAGAAGACATCTCGGCGCAGATCGGCAACGGCAAGAACAGCGTGGCGCTCCACCAATGCGAATCGATGAAAATCGACTTGCAAAAATCGTCGATGAACTTGCCAACAAGCCGGGACACGACAAGGTCAAAGCGTCTCTTCAAGAACTCCTAGTGGACGGTTTGGGCGCCGAGCGCAGGCATGTATCGTTCGAACAGCGCGTGCCGGAAGCGCGAGGCCGAATCGACGCCATCCTCGGACGTACCGCCTTCGAGGTGAAATCCGATCTGGCTCGCGAACTCGGCGAGGCCGAAGAACAATTGTCGCGTTACCTGCCGGAGCGCGAAAAAGCGACCGGAAGCCGCTTCGTCGGCCTTGCCACCGACGGCTCGGACTGGCGCGCTTACGAGTGGCGGCAAGGAAAGCTCGAGTTCTTGCGCGCGTTCCGCGTCGACCCCGCAAAGCCCGAAACCTTGCTCGCCTGGCTCGACGGTGCCGCCGCAATTCGCGCCGAGCTGTCGACTGACGCCCTCACGGTGAGGAGCGAGCTCGGTCCCGACAGCGTCGCTTACCGCCGCGCCGAAGCGGACTTGCGTGCCTTGTGGGCAAAGCTCGGCACCGAGCCCTCCGTCGTCCTCAAGCGCCGACTGTGGCAACAGCTCCTTCGGCTCGTTTACGGCCGTGACATCGAAAACGAAGCGCTGTGGTTGCAGCACACCTTCCTGGTTATCGTCGCCAAGACCATCGCAGCACGAGTTCTCGGCTTCGATGTCGACGACCCGATAGACTTGCTGTCCGGGCGCCGGTTCGCAGAGATGGGTGTGCTCGGCGCGGTGGAAGGCGACTTCTTCGACTGGGTGCTCGAAGATCCCGCGGGCCACGAGCTGATCGGTCGGCTCGCGCGCCACACGGCGCGCTTCCGGCTGCACGACGTCGAGACCGACGTCCTCAAGCTGCTCTACGAAGGTCTCATCGATCGCAGCGAGCGCCACGGCCTCGGCGAGTACTACACACCGGACTGGCTCGCGGCGAAGATGGTCCGCCAAGCCATCGACAAGCCGCTCGAACAACGGGTGCTCGATCCGGCGTGCGGCTCGGGAACGTTTCTGTTCCACGCCGTTCGGCATCACCTCGCCGCAGCCGACGAGGCCGGGACCGATCCGGCGAGGCGAGCCGAAACGGCTTGCACGCTGATCGCCGGCATGGACATCCATCCCGTCGCCGCGATCATCGCTCGTGTCACCTATCTGCTCGCCCTGGGCGATACGTTGACGAGGCGGGGCGGCCCCATCTCGATCCCGGTCTATGTCGGCGACGCCATGCAGCTCTCGGTCTCTTCCATGCTGGCCGGCCGCGAATTGATCATTCGGGTGCCGGGGTCCGGTAACGGCGAGGGCCGCGACATGCTGCGTTTCCCCGAGACCGTCTGCCGCGACCCGCAGTTGCTCGACAGCGTGGTGGACCGCATGCGGTCGTCGAGCGAAGCAGGGCACGCGCCCGAGACCTTCCGCGCGGCGATCGAGGCGGTCGGTGTCGCCGACCACGATCTCGGTGAACTGACCGAGACCTATCGCCGCTTCGACGCGCTGCGCCGTGCCGGTCGCGACACCATCTGGGCCTATGTCGCGCGCAACCTGAGCCGACCCTTGTACCTTTCCGCCGACGAACGCCGCGCCGACGTGGTGATCGGGAATCCGCCGTGGCTCGCGCTGCGCCACATGTCGGACGATCTGCGCAAGCGCTTCAAGGAACTCGCGCAGCACGAGGGCATCTACATCGGCGGCAAGCTCGCCACTCAAAACGATCTTTCCGCCCTCTTCTTCGCCCGCGCGGTCGACCTCTATCTCGCGGAGGGCGGCCGCATCGCCTTCGTGATGCCGCTGGCGGCCATGACGCGCGGCCAGTTCGAGCGGTTCCGCAGGGGCGATTTCCGCGGCAAAAAGGTGCAGTTCGAGGCCGCTTGGGTCCTCGGCGACGACGTGCAGCCGCTCTTTCCGGTTCCGTCCTGCGTGTTGTTCGCAACCGCGCGTCCCGGGCCCGCGCGAGGATTGCCCGACAAAGTGCGCCGCTACTGCGGCGAGCTTCCCTATCGCGACGCACCAGAAACGCTTGCCGACAAAGCGCTGAAGGTGGTCGACGATGCGCCCCGGCCGGTCGAAGCATCCTACGATGAAGAGTCGCCTTACCGCAAGGCGTTCCGCCAAGGCGCAACCTTGGTGCCGCGCATGTTGTGCCTGGTCGAACGCGTGAGAGCCGGGCGCATCGGTGGCAACCCGAAGAAGCCGCTCGTCCGGAGCCGGCGTTCCACCCAGGAAAAGACGCCGTGGAAGACCCTCGATCCGGTCGAGGCCGCCGTGGAGGCAGAATTCCTGCGACCGGTCCTGCTCGGCGAGTCGATCTTGCCGTTTCGTGTCTTTCGTGCGTTCGAAGGCGTCGTGCCGGTGGACGAGATGGGCACCATGCTCGACGCCGCGGCGGCTGCGCGCCGGGGCAAGATCGGGCTCGCCGAGTGGATGAGCGGTGCCGAGTCTCTTTGGAAAAAGTACGGTGTCAGCGATATGACACTGATCGATCGCTGGAACTATCACAACGAATTGGGCAGCCAGTTCCCCATCGCGTCCATTCGCGTTGTTTACTCGAAAGCTGGGACGTTGCCTGCGGCAGCAATTGTTGAAGACGAACGGGCCGTGGTCGATCATAAATTGTATTGGACATCGGTTGCGACACGTGAGGAAGGTATGTATCTCGTTGCCGTCCTTTCCAGCGAGACGGCGCGAAGGAAGGTCGAGGCGTTGCAGAGCCGCGGCCAATGGGGAGCCCGAGACTTCGACAAGGTCATGTTCACGCTTCCCATCCCGCGCTTCGATCCGAAGAACCGGCTGCACGACGAGCTCGCCGCCGCCGCCGCCGAGGCGGAGAAGACTGCGGCCGAGGTCGAGATCGCCGAGGGCACGCATTTCCGGAGCGCCCGCCGCCGCGTGCGCGAAGCCCTCGCGGAAAGCGGTGTCGCCGGACGTATCGACGAGCTCGTCGGCCGTCTGTTGCGCGTCCGAGCGACGGAGCGGAGGCTCGAACCGGTTGGCGGATGACCTACAGCGATTACATCGTCTATGTCGACGAGAGCGGCGATCACGGCCTGGCGTCCGTCGACAGTGATTATCCGGTGTTCGTTTTGAACTTCTGCATGTTTCAGAAGATTCATTATGCAAACACCGTCGTGCCGAAGATGCAGACGTTCGAGTTTCAGCACTTCGGCCACGACATGGTCGTCCTGCACGAGAACGCGATTCGCGAACAGAAGCCGCCGTTTGTCTTCCTCAAAAGCCAACAGAAGCGAGCCGCGTTCATGGAGAACCTCGATCGGTTGATCGAGCAAGCCGATTTCACCATAGCGGCTGTCAGCATCGGCAAGCTTCGGCCGAAGAGTGCGTACGGCCGGCCCGCCGACCCCTACGAGCCGGCGCTGTGCTTTTGCATGGAACGGGCCCATGCGTTCTCGCGCGATCGCGATCGGCACACGCGCACGACGCAGATCATCGTCGAGCGGAGAGGCAAGTGCCAAGACGATGCGTCGGAGTGGGCGTTCCGGCGCATCCGCGATCGAGCGAACCATTGGGGAGCCATGCCGGGTTTCGAAATCCTTTTCCGTGGACAAGAAAACCAACTCTTCCGGCCTTCGGATCGCGGACCTGACCGCGCGGCCGATCGGACGGCACGTCCTTGCCCCGAGCCAGCGGAACCGCGCCCGGGAGATCGTCGAACCGAAGCTGCGTCGCAGTCCGGGCGGGACGATCACCGGCCGGGATCGAAGGTCTTCCCCTGAAAAAGCGAAAGGCTCCGAGCGACTTCGGAGCCTGCCGCCGACCGGGAACAACCCCCGTCCCTTGTTCGAAAAACCATCATCGGCGCCCGAAAGTCGAGAGATTGCGGGCGCGTCCTGGTTCATCGGCCGACACAGACGAAGATCGCCGCGCCGTTTCAACAGGTTGGACCTCGCTGGCCCGGGCGAGGTGCCATTCTTCCGAGCCCCGTGCGACACCCTTTCGGGACCGCCGAGACGCGCTCGCGAGCGGGCGGCCGCGAGCTGCGGCGCCTCGCCCGCCTGCGCGCTGTTCCGCGCCGTCCTGCGCATGGCCCGGCCCGGTCCGATCGCGGCCACCCATCTCCTGATCGCGGCCGAGCACGGGCCCGACGGCTCGGCCTGTCTCGTCACACCCTCCCGCGCGGTGGCCGAGGCGGCGCGCGCCGCGCTCGCCCGCCGCTGGGCCGCGGCTTCCTCCAGGCCGTTCTCGGAGGCCCGCGCCGCGGCATGCTCCTCGCCCTCTCGCTCGAGCCGCGCTGCCCGTTCGTCGACACCTGCGCCCCAGAGCATCTCGAGCGCCTCTCGGCCGAGCCCCGGGTGCATCGCCGCCGGATCGAGAACGCGGCCGAGATCCTCGTGGGCTCCCGGGCGTCGATCACGGTCGGCAATCGCGTGCTCGGCCCCGATCGTGTCCTGCCCACGGGCCGCTGGCCCGGAGCTTCGGAACTCTGTCGGTGACCGACTTCACCAAGCGGAGCTGGATCGGCTGCGTGGCCCATGGGGTCTACCCGACGCTCGCCCGACCTGCCATGCTCTCGGTCGAGTAGGAAGGCTTCGCGGTGCATGCCGCGGCGCGCCGTGCCCGCGTCGGCCGGGGCGGCCGAGCGCGGGCCCGGAAGGGCAGGGGAGGGGGGCGATGGCGACGGTCGATCCGAACCGGGTGATCCTCGTGGGCGAGAACCCCTTCATCCGTCTCTCCGAGACGGACGGCGCGCCGTTCTCGACCAATGCGAGCTTCTGGCGGATCCTCGCCTCCCCGCGTGGCCCGGGCCACGTGCTCTACCTCAAGAGCGAACTCACGGGGGGCGCCTGGCGGATCTGGACCGACAATCTCGCCATGGCCCGCTGGTTGCAGGCGACGGTGCAGGGCATGCTCGAGCCCGAGACGGCCGATCCCGGGATCCCGGTGGTCGATGCCGCCTTCGAGAAGGAAGGCGACCCGGCCTATTGCTGGAGCGAGCGGATCGTCACGCCGCGCGAGGAGCTCGTCCTCACCTGGTACGAGCTCGGCGATCCCCTTCTCCTCCACACCCGCCCGCACGAGATCCCGGCCCGCCGCTACGGGGTCTGCACGGTGCTGATCCCGGCCATGGGTGTGCGCCTCGCGCTCGACGGGGTGGAAGCGAAGGGCCGCCCCTGGCCGCGGGAGCGCGAGGGCCGGCCCTTCTCGACCTGTGCTCTGGCCTTCAACGAGAGCTGGACGGAGGAACGCTCCTCCGGCTGAGGGCGCTCGACCCGCGAGCGTCGGGCGCGCGCCCGCCCGTTCGAGCAGCCCACGGACCCGTGGGGCCGGGTGGCTGGCGGGGTTCGCCCGACCGGTCTCGCTCGCGTGGGTCGGGCCGGCGACGCCCAGCCCGTCGTCGTTGCGCCGAGCTTCGCTCGACGACCCCCTTTCGTTCCGCTCGACGAAGTGGTCGACCAGCCTGTTGGTGCCGAGCCGTTCGCGCACGATGCGGCCTGCCTCGCCGCCGAGAAAGGCCACCAGGCCGACTCGGGGCGTCTCGATCGCGGCTCGGTGGAACGCTGGGAACCGTGCGACGAGCCCGAGATCGGCCGCCTCGAGGTGCTCGCCGCGCGCCGAGTGGACGTAGACGAGGTTGACGTAGACGAGGTTGCTCATCGGCACCCGCCACGGGTCGAGGCCGAGCCCTTTCAGGAGGTGTCGGATCCCGCGCCGAGCGGGCTCCCCGCCGCACGGTGACATTTTCCGTCCGGGCCGCCACACCTCCACCCGGGCAACCACTCTTCCAGCACCCGCCACGTGTGCTCGCCGATCGTCTCCTCCGGGTCGTCCTCCCCGTGCCCGCCCGGCTCGAGGCCCTGGAGGTAGATCGGACAGGGCGGGCCGCAGACCGCCCGGCCGCCACAGAACTCCTTGCCCGAGCGCGCCTCGAGGCCTTTCGGCACGAGGGCAGCCAACCGATCGATCAGACGACGATCGTCGTCCCGGGCCGCCGCATTTCCCTCTGCAGCGCCCGGACCACGCATTGCCCGCCCGCCTCTGCTCCTTATCCTGGTCCGGCCGTCGGGCCGGTGCTCGGCCGTTCACACGGGATCGCACATCGGACCCTCGGCGCAGAGGGAGGATGTCATGGGTGCAACCGCGGAAAAACGCGAGGTTCCGGTGAGCGGGGTGCGCCGCTGGCTCGAGCCCGGCCCGATCGTGCTCCTGACGTCGCACTGGCAGGGCCGCTCGAACGTCATGACCATGGGCTGGCACACGGTGATGGAGTTCACGCCTTCCCTCGTGGGCTGCGTGATCGCCGCTTCCAATCACAGCTTCGCCATGATCCGCGGAAGCGGCCAGTGCGTGATCAACCTCCCGACCGTGGAACTTCTCGATACGGTCGTGCGTGTCGGCAACACGAGCGGGGCAGAGGTCGACAAGTTCCACAGCTTCGGCCTGACGTCCGAGCCCTCCCTCGAGGTAGAGGCCCCGGCGATCGCCGAATGCCACGCCCATTTCGAGTGCCGGCTCCACGACGACCTGCTCGTCGACCGCTACAATTTCTTCGTCTTCGAGGTGGTTCGGGCGCGGGTCGCGACCGCACCGGAGCACCCCCGGACCGTGCACTATCTGGGCGGGGGGCGGTTCATGGTGGCCGGCGAGATCGTCGACCGCAGCGCCCTCTTCCGCCCCGACATGCTCTGATCCACCCCGGCTCGCAGCCTCGAACCGAGGGTGCGCGGCGCCGCCCGGAGCCGGATCTGCGCCTCGATGCGACGTCGTCGAGCGGGCGGCTGCCTGCCCCGCCCGTCCCCGGCAGGCTCGGCCTCGTCGTCGCCGTCCCGGCGGGTCGGCCGGCCGATCTCCCGATGTTCGACGTTCACGAGGACGCTCCGCGCGGTCTCGACGTCCCCACGGACATCGTACTCGCCCTCGCCCTCGCAAGCCGCACTACCGACGTCGGCGGCCAACTCGACGGAGGCAGGACTTCGGGTCGTCGAGGACGCCGAGGCCGCTCGTCTCTTCTCGTCTCTTCGTCTTCGCGAGCGTCGAGATGTCTCGGCCGGGAAATGCCGGCGCCGGCGCCGACCGGGCGGCCAGCGCGCACGGCGGCGAAGCCGCGGTGCGCGCGGTCTGGGCCGAGGCCGACCGCGCACATGCTCGCCCGGATCGGAGCGTTCGCTGCGAGAACGTCTTTCTCTGGACGGCCGGATACCGTCCACGAGCCGGCTCTCGCGCACGGCGCACCGGCCGCGGCGGCGTCGGACCGCGTGGTCCGATCGTCGACCTGGTCGGATC
>DAIOUO010000123.1:0-7743 GCA_036759485.1 Geminicoccaceae bacterium
CGCGAGGCCCGCCTGCAAATCCGAGCGGTCGATGCGCACCCCCCTGCTTCTTCCCGACTCGACCGATCCCGCCCTCACCCAACCCGTGGTCGGAATCGACCAGGAGGGACGTCGGGTCGAGGCGCGGATCGTGCACGAGCGGCCGCTCACGATCTTCCTCAACGGCCGCGAGATCGTGACCGTCATGACGATCGGCGACCACCCCGAGGAGCTGGCCATAGGCTATCTCTTGAACCAGAACATGCTGCGACCGGACGACGTGGTGACGGGCGTGGAGCACGATCCCGAGCTCCAGGTCGTGGTGGTGCGCACGGCGCGGGAGACCAACTTCGAGCAGAAGCTCTCGAAGAAGATCCGGACCTCGGGTTGTGCCCAAGGCACGGTATTCGGCGATCTCATGGAGCGGTTCGAGGAGATCCGCCTGCCGAAGGACGCGATCCTCAAGACGTCCTGGCTCTACGCGCTCACCAAGAAGATCAACACCACACCCTCCCTTTACCTCGAGGCCGGGGCGATCCACGGCTGCGTACTGTGTCGGGAGGACGAGATCCTGATCTACATGGAGGACGTCGGGCGGCACAACGCGGTCGACAAGATCGCGGGCTTCATGTGGAAGCACGGCCTGCCGCCCGAGGACAAGATCTTCTACACAACGGGCCGGCTCACGTCCGAGATGGTGATCAAGACGGTGCAGATGGGGATCCCGATCCTGGTCTCGCGCTCGGGCTTCACCGCCTGGGGTGTGGAGCTCGCCCGCAAGGCCGGGCTCACCCTCGTGGGCCGGGCGCGCGGACGCCGTTTCCTCGCACTTTCCGGCACCGAGCGGATCGTCTTCGACGCCGACCCGCGCCGTGTCGAGGAGGAAGATCCGCGGTTCAGACGGAAGGGGGCGCGCGATGAAGCCGACCTCTGAGCTCGCCGCGCTCGACCCGGCCGAGCTCTACGAGCGCGACTTCTACGCCTGGACCCGCCAGCAGGCGCGTGCGCTCGACCGGCTGCGCGGCCGGCCCGGCAATCTCGGGCTCGATGCGGTGCACCTCGCCGAGGAGATCCGCGATTTGGGCAGCGAACAGCAGCACGCGATCGAGAGTCAGATCGAGTGGCTCGTCGAGCATCTGCTGAAGCTCGAATATTCGGAGTTGGCCGGGCCGCGCCGGGTCTGGGCCCGCTCGGTCGGGAGCGCCCGACGCGAGATCGACCGTCGCCTCACACCGACCCTGGAACGTGCCGTGGTGCGAAGACTTACAAAGCTCTACGAGCACGCGCGACGCGATGCCCGTCTCGCGCTCCTCGACCGTCCCGAACCGGAGGCGGCGGCGGCTCTGCCCGAGACCTGCCCCTACACCCTCGAACGGCTCCTCACAGACGGCTGGTACCCCGCGAACCGCCACGGCCTGCCCTCGCCGGAGGCGGCGTGAGCGCGCCGGTCCTCGGTGTGATCCTGGCGGGTGGGCTCGCCCGGCGGATGGGCGGCGGCGACAAGGCGCTGTTGCCGCTCGCCGGCGGCACGCTGCTCGATGCCGTGATCGCCCGCGCGCGGCCGCAAGTACATACCCTGCTCCTGAACGCCAACGGCGACCCGGCACGGTTCGCCCGCTTCGGTCTCGAGGTCGTGGCCGACCCGGTCGAGGGCTTTCCGGGACCTCTCGCGGGTGTGCTCGCCGGGATGGAGGCGGCGGCCGCGCGGAACCCGCCCCTGCCCTGGGTCGTGAGCCTCGCCGCCGACACGCCCTTCTTTCCGGTCGATCTCGTAGCCCGGATGCTCGCAGCGGTCGAACGCGAGGGTGCCGAGCTCGCCTGCGCCGCCTCGGGCGGACGGACGCACCCCGTCTTCGGGCTCTGGCAGGCCCGGCTCGCGGCCGACTTGCGCCACGCCCTGGTCGAGGAGGGGCTACACAAGATCGACCTGTGGACGGCCCGCTATCGGCTCGCCGTGGTGGAGTGGCCGGCCGAGCCCTTCGACCCCTTCTTCAACGTCAACACGCCCGAGGAGCTCGAGGGAGCGGCCCGGCTCGCTCGCCGCGTCTGAACTCATCCCCTCAGGGCGTGCCCTCGCGCAGGAGCTCGCGTATGGTGGCGGCGATGCCCCGCGCGGTGAGACCGTAGCGTTCCTGAAGCGTCGGCACCGCACCGCATTCGATGTAGCGCATCGGGATCCCGACCCGGCGCAACGGCCGGTGGAGGCCCGCGCCGTAGAGCGCCTCGACCACCCGGGTCCCGAGCCCGCCCTCGACGATGTGGTTCTCCGCCGTGACCAAGAGGCGCACCGAGCGGGCGAAGTCGACCACCGCCGCCGCGTCGAACGGCACCAGGCAGGGCAGGTGCAGGACCGCTACCTCGAGACCCTGGCGGGCGAGGAGCTCGGCCGCATCGAGCGCCCGCTCGGTGACGAGTCCGGTCGCGACGATCCCGACTTCGCCGCCCGAGCGGAGCAGGCGCGCCTCCCCGAAAGCGAAGCGGTGCGAGGCGGGATCGAGCACGATCGGCACGTTGCCGCGCTGGATGCGCAGATAGGTCGGCCGCGGCGCCTGTGCCCAGGCCTCGACGACCTGCGCGATCTCCGTGGCATCGCATGGATCGACCACTGCGAGCCCCGGCACCGCGGCCATGAGCGCCAGATCCTCGATGCCCTGATGGGTGGCCCCGTAGCCCGTGGTGAGCCCGGGCAGCCCGACCGCGATGAGCACCGGCAAGCCACTCTTGGCCACCTGGATCGCGATGAAGTCGAAGGCGCGCCGGGTCGCGAACACGGCATAAGTGGTGGCGACCGGCAGAAAGCCGGTCTTGGCGAGCCCGGCGGCGGCGCCTACGAGGGCCTGCTCGGCCATGCCGAGATTGTAGAAGCGGTCGGGGAAGGCTTCGGCGAAGGGCAGAAGGTCCGTGTATTTGGCGAGATCGGCCGTGAGTGCCACGATCCGCGGCTCCCGCCTGCCCGCTTCCACGAGAGCCTTGCCGAACGGTGCCGTCACGAACGGGCGGTGACGGATCTCCTCGAGCTCGCCCATGCCCTTGGTGTGCGCGGGCTGCGGCCCGGCGGCGAACGGATCGGGTCGGGTCACGGGGCTCCTGCCTCCCAGGGCTGGCACCTTTCCCGAACCGTCCTAGCAGGATCGATGCAAGTCGTCGCCCGTGGCGAGCGCCGGAGCCGGGCCGGCTCGAGCGCATGGCCGGATCCGCGAAGCCCGTCCCCGGCGCTCGACCGCGCCGTGGCCGCTGGGCCGAAGCCCTCCGAGCGGCTATACGGCGAGCCGGGGGTCTTCGACCGTGAGCCGCGGAGATCGACCGTGATCGGAGCCGTGCCCTTGTCGGCGATCGGGCTCGCCGACCTCACCCTCGAGCGGACCGATCCGCGCCTCCTGATCCGCGGCGCAGCGGCCGCGGGCTTCGGCAAGGTCGGCCTGTCGCTCGCCTCCGCCACGGACCGGGCGCTCGACCACCCGATCCTGGGCGAGCCCGCGACCGAGCGGGCGGTTCGGGTGGCGCTCGCCGAGACGGGCACGGCCGTGCTCGACGTCGAGGCCTTCGTGCTCGGGCCCGCGACTCGGATCGAAACCGTACGGCCGGCTTTCGAGCTCGCCGCGTCGCTGGGCGCCCGCTTCGTCCTCACCCTCGGCGACCGGCCGCGGAGGGACGGGCGAGCGGCCGAGCCCGAGCCCAAGGTCGAGCTCCTCGCCCGCATGGCCGAGATCGCCGCCCCGCTCGGGCTCTCGGTCGGGGTCGAAGCGATGCCGTTCCGCGACGTGCCGACCTGGCGCGAGGCGCTCGCGCTCGCCGATGCGACGGGTGCACCGAATGTCGGCGTGATCCTCGATCTCCTGCACTTCTTCAGGGGTGGCGGCCGACCGGAGGACATCGCCGCGATCCCACCCGGCCGGCTGCTCTACGCCCAGCTCGCGGATTCGTTCGGTGCACCCCTTCCGATGGCCGAGCTGCCGCATGAAGCCCGCCACGCCCGCGCCCCGCTCGGCCGCGGGGTCGTCCCGATCCACGCGATCCTCGACGGGCTGCCGGAAGGGCTGCCGCTCGCGGTCGAGTGCCCCGTCGCGGCGGATGCCGGGCTTCCGGCCGAGGCGCGAGCGTTGAAGGTGGCGGGGTGGACCACGGCGCTCTTCGCCGCCCGGGCCCGGCGCCCGAGCCGGGCCGGCTAGCCGCCGGCCGCCGCCCGGGGCTCGGGACTGCGGCCGATACCGTCGTCGTCGGGGGCGAGCAGGCCCTTCCTGCGCAGCTCGGCGAGCATCCGATCCCGCAGGCCCTTGCGGTCCTCGAGCGGCCGCAGGCGCGCGGCCGCCACCTCCTCGACCGTGAAAGGCGCAAAGCCCGTTGCCACCTTGTCCCGCCCGTAGGTCGCCAACACCCAGTTGAGCACCGCGGTGAGACGACCGTCGTCGAGCACGCTGCGGGCCACCCCGGGCACACGCATCAGATAATCGCGGCCCTCGGGCAGATGGGTGAAGAGCCCGACGAACCCGTCGAGCCGCGGCACGTGGCCCGGCGTCCCCTGCCCCCACAGCCCGTGGCAGCCCTTGCACTTCAAGGCGTAGTCGAGCCGGGCGCCGTCGTGGCTCTCGAGCGGCCGTCCCGGAGCGTAGTCGGCCGCCCGGGCGACGCCGACGGCCGCGAGGAGAAGGACGGCCGCGCGGAGGGCCGCGCGCACGGGCTCAGGCCTTGCCGATCAGCACCTGGCTCGAGCAGTGATAGACCATCGAAGGCGCGCCGAAGCACCAGACGATGTCGTTGTTGAGCTCGGGCCGGTAAGACGGCATCTCGCCCTCGGTTCCGAGGCAGGGGCAGAGGCCGCAGGAATCCTTGCCACAGCAGTCCTGATAGGCGATCAAATAGGCCTCCCCGTCGTCGGGGTTGATGCAGGTGCCGATCCAGCTCGTGGGCGAGGCGTAGGAGCCGGGCGGACACTTGTTCATCGTGCCGCCGCAGCACTCGCAGAGATAACCGTCGGAGGAGCAGTGCCGCCAGTAGTTGCACTGCGTCGGATCCTTGGTCTGCGCCGTCTTGGCGAACTCGTTGGCGTGTGCGAGCTTGGCCCGGCCGCTCTTGTCCACGGGCAGGAGCGGAAGGACGGCGCCGCCCGCCAAGACCGTGCCGAGGCGGGCGAGGATGCTGCGCCGCGAACTGCGCTGGGCGAGCTGCCGCGCAGCGCTCTCCATCATCCGGTCGAACGCGTCGAGGATCATGCCCGGCTCTCCTCCTGATGCGTCGAGGCGGCGGCCGCCGCACCGTTCGGTCGGCCGCGCGGCGTTCCCAGAAGATAGTCCTGCATCGAGGCGAAGCCCGTCTCCTGCGCGACGAGCAAACTCTCGAGATGCTCGCGCGAGTTGACGATGCCCTTGGCCCGCACCCGCCCCTCGGCGTCGATCAGCACAGCGTGCGGCAGCTTGCCGATACCGAGCTGCATGCCGACGATGGGCGAGACGACGAAGGGCAGGTCCTGCACGCCGTGCTCGCGCGCCATGGCGCGATGGGCTTCGCGCTCGCCGTCGCCCACGAGTACGAGTTCGACCGCCTTGCGCTCGCTCCGCGCGAAAGAGCGGACGGCCCCCATGAGCTTTTTGCACATGGGGCAGACGGGCGAGACGAAGAGCAAGAGCTGGCCGCGGCCATCGGCCCGCCGGCCGCCCAAATGGACCTTTCGACCTTCGAGGTCGAGAAGATCGAAGGTCGGCGCCGGATCGCCGATCTCGATCGCGGTCGGCGTGGTCATGGCTCCGAGCGGGGCTACCCGCTCGTGCAGCACGCCCACCTGGCGAGCGAGCGCCAGCACCGTCACCGAGAGTGCGGCCACGACGATCCAGAGCAGGAGATTGGAGACGAGGAGCGGATCCAAAGCTCAGGCCCTCCGCGGTCGGCGGGCGGGGGCGAGTCCCGCGAGCCGGCTGAAAGCAGCGTAGAGGGCGAGCAGCGAACCCGCCGCGAGGACGATCATGGGCAACTCGATCACGGCCGGCAGGGCCGCCCCCTCGGCCGCGAGCAGCGGCAGAGAGAGGCCCGCGAGCACCAGGTTGCGGGCAACCAGCCGCCAGCCGATCCGCTCCTTCTGCCGACCGAGGAAACAGCCGCAGTCGATCTCCGTCCGGCCGCGGGCTACGTTGACCGCCATGGCCAGCGCGAAGAGCAGGAGAAGGCCGGTGGCGAGCGCCCCGCCCACCGGCCGCGTGGCCGGCAGGAGCACGAGGAGCCCGGCGCCGAGCTCGAGGGCGGGGAGCGACCGCGCGGCCGGCCGCACGAGGGCCTCGGGCAGGAGACGATAGTCGGCGAGGACGCCCTCGAACTCGTCGATCGCGCGCAGCTTGCTCACCGCGCTCGGCAAGAAGATCCCGGCGATCAGCAGTGCCGACGTCCAGACCAGGGCGGGGTTCGCGAGGAGGTTCAAGGGCCCGCCTCACTCGCCCATGGTGTAGAGCAGATAAGGCGAGATGCCGACACCCTCGCGTTGCCCCTTCTCCTCGCCCGTCGTGGCGTCCAGCACCTGGAGCATCGCCGTTTCGGTGATCGCGAACAGGAGCGGCTTGTCGTCCTGGCTCACCGTCATCGAGTGGCTGTGATGAGGCAGCTTGTGGCGCGCCACCCGCTGTTTGCGCTCGGCGTCGAAGACCCAGACCTCCTCGCCGGCCTGCTTGTGGGTCCAGGGCCCGCCCTCGTGCATGAGGACGAAGAGCCGCTTGGAGGCGGCGTGGAAGGCGGCGAGCTGCCAGCCGCCCGGCCGCCAGCCCTCCTCGCCCGCGCCCTGCAGCTTCCAGCGCTCGCCGACCTTGGGCGCACCGTCCAGGCGCACCGGGTAGACCCAGCCGTCGTAGGAGATGAAGTAACCCTGCTTGGTCGGGCGGTGGATCGCGGCGTGTTCGAAGACCGGATCCTTCTCCGAATCGAAGAAGGGCTCGCCGAGTTCCGTCTTGGTGGCCCGACCGTTCGCATCGAAGGTGATGTGCAGGAACCGGCCGTCCGGGCAGAGCGAGGCGACGCTCGCGTTACCGGTCGGGAACGCCAAGGAGCATCCCTGGGTATCGAGCTCGCCCAGATATTTCATCTCCTTGACGTCGACCACGCTCAAAGAGAAGGCCGGATCCATGTTGAAGGAGAGCAGGTATCGCCCGTCGCTCGTGAGCGTGGCGTTGTGTTTCTTCGGTACGACCAGGAAGCGACCCTTGGGCAGCACGACCTCGCCCACCGGATCGAGGGTCTTGGTGTCGAAAGCGGTGACGACGTCGGTGCGAGTACCGCGCGAGCCGCGTGACCAGTAGGTCTCGGCGAGCCAGAGCCGGCTCTTGTCGTGGGCGAGGACGGCGTTCGCGGTATAGCCGCCGTTGACCATGCCCTTCACGGCGAGCCCGTCGCCGTCGAAGATCCACACCTTGGAGACCACGAGATAGGGAAAGACGGGCTCGAGGACGTAGACCCAGCGCGGGCTCGGCTCCGGCAGCACGAGGGTCGGGTGGTCCTCCTGGGTGGCCTGGGCCGCGGCCGGCGGCATCTGGCCGGGGATGGCCGGCGCCTGCTGCGCCTGGACCACCGTCGCCGCCGTTCCGAGCCAGAGCCCGATCAGCCCCGAGACGATCCGCCCGCACTCGACCGGCATGGGTCTCCTCTCCCCGTTGCGCACGCCACCCCCTGGGTCGGAACCATACGCAAAGTCCGTGCCGTCGGGTAGCAGCCCGCTACTACGGACCGGCGGGCGATCGCCTGCCCGCGCCTTCGGCACGCCCCGCATCGAGCTCGTCCAGGATCGCCCCC
>DAIOUO010000123.1:7753-9229 GCA_036759485.1 Geminicoccaceae bacterium
GCGCATTTCATCCGGGTCGACCCGGATGAAATGCGCCTTCTCGCGCCGCTCGCGCCGCGGCACGCCCTTGCCCGGCAGCGTCCGGCAGACGATCGCCTTCGGTCGGCCGTCGGCGGCACGGGCTCCCTCGAGGGCCGCCACCACCGCCGCCATGTCGTTGCCGTCGATCTCGACCGTGTCGAAACCGAAGGCACGCCACTTGTCGGCGAGCGGCTCGAGTCGGACCACGATCTTGCCGTCGGCCTGGATGCCGTTGGCGTCCACGATCGTCACGAGATTGTCGAGGCCGAAGGTGGCGGCGGCGAGGGCCGCCTCCCAGCTCGAGCCTTCTTGGCACTCGCCGTCGCTGAGCTCGCAGAAGACCCGCGCCTCGCTGCCGGAACGGCGCAGCCCCATGGCCATACCGACCGCCACCGGCAGGCCGTGACCGAGCGAGCCGCCGGTGACCTCGACCCCGGGCGAGCTGTCGAGCGTGCTCATGTCGAGCCGGCTGTCGTCCATCGCGAAGGTCGAAAGTTCCTCGCGCGGGATCGCCCCCGCCTCGGCGAGCGTCGCCCAGAGCAGAATGGCGTAGTGGCCGGTCGAGAGCACGAACCGGTCGCGGCCCTCCCAGTCGAGATCGTCGGGATCGAAGCGCAGCTCGTGGAAATGGAGCGCCGCCATCACGTCGGCGAAGCCGAGCGCCTGACCGAGATAGCCCTGGCCCTTGCCGGTCGCGAGCTCGATGCAGGTCCGCCGGATGGCATGCGCGCGGGCGCGCAACGCCTCGAGGTCGGCGGTGGCGGGTGGATGGTTGCGACGCATGGGGCTCCCCGGGACCTCAGTCCTTGTCGAGACCGCCCGTGACGTTGAGGCGGGCGGCCGTCATGTAGGCCGGCGCGTCGAGCACGAGCCAGACGATCATCGCGGCCATCTCTTCGGGATCGGTGCGGCGGCCCAGCGGGATCCGCGCGGTCCGCTCGGCGCGGAAGGCGTCGAGATCGCTCCGGCCCGCGAGCCGAGCGAAGGCCTCCTCGGTGCGGAGCTGGAGGGGTGTGTCCATCATCCCGGGCGAGAGGCTCGTGACCGCGATGCCGAAGGGGGCGAGCGCCACCGCCGCACTGCGGGTGAGAGAATCGACCGCGGCCTTGGTGGCGGCGTAGGCGGCATAGTCGGGCAGCGCCATGCGGGCGGCGGCCGAGGTCACGTGGACGATCCGCCCGCCCCGACCCTGCGCCTTCATGATACGGCCGGCGGCGGCATCGGCGAGCGCGCAGGCCCGCACGTTGACGAGCAGGGCCGCCTCCCAGGCCTCGGCCGTAGGCTCGAGGAAGGGCTCGACCGGTGCGATGGCGGCGCAGTGGACGAGCGCGTCGAGCCCGCCCAGCCCCTCGGCCGCCTCCTCGACCATGCGCACGGGCCCCTCGGCCGTGGCGAGATCGACGCCGATCGCGAAGCTCGCGGACGAAAAGCGGCGGCAGTCGAGCACCACGGCCT
>DAIOUO010000124.1:0-9202 GCA_036759485.1 Geminicoccaceae bacterium
GCCCCTAGGCTGCTAGGCTCGGGTCGAGGGGAGGGGAGGGGAGGACGGCGATGGTCGAACCCCTGGGCGGTTGGCTCTATTGGCTGCCGCTGCTCGCGGCCTTCCTCGTTGGTTATCTGGCGGGCTCGATCCCCTGGGGCGTGCTGCTCACCCGGCTCGCCGGGGCGGGCGACGTGCGGGCCATCGGCTCGGGCAACATCGGCGCCACCAACGTGTTGCGGACCGGCCGGCGCGGGCTCGCCGCCGCCACCCTCGCGTTCGACTTGCTGAAGGGCTTCCTGCCGGTCTGGGTCGCCTGGAGCTGGACCGGGCCGGACACCGCGATCGCGGCCGGGGCCGGCGCGGTGATCGGCCACTGCTTTCCCGTCTGGCTCGGCTTCAAGGGCGGCAAGGGCGTCGCCACCGCGGGGGGCGTGATCCTGGCCCTGACCCCGCTCGTGGTGCTGCCCGCTCTCGCGGTCCTGGCCCTCGCCTTCGCGGTCACGGGCTGGGTCTCCCTGGGCTCGATCCTGGCGGCTCTCGCGGCGCCGCTCGCCGCCTGGGTTCTCGGCGACGTCCAGGCGGCCGAGCTCTACCTCCTGCTCGCGGCGCTCGTGATCTTCCAGCACCGCGCCAACATCGTCCGCCTGGTCGAAGGGCGGGAGCCGCGGACCTCGCTGGGGCGCAGACCCGGCTGAGCGGTCCGGCGCTCGCAGGACGAGGTGCCAGAGGTGCCAGCGTTTGCCGACCCCCTTGGGCGTGAGGGCGTGCGCTTCCTCCTCCTGCCGCCACTCCACCCGGAGACCCTCGAGCAGCGCGTCGAGCTCGGCTGTCCGATGCACCGTCACACCCGGGCGCCCGGCCCACGCGTCGCGGGGGCCGAGGAGCTGACAGGCGATCCGCCCGCCCGGCCGCAGCGCGGCCCGCAGCCGCGCCCAGACGACCGGGAAACGCTCGGGAGACACGAGGAACAGGGCGAAGCTCGAGACCAGGAGGTCGGCCGCCGGTGGAACCGCGTCCTCGATCCGCTGGGCCCAGAGCAGCAAGCGCGGGGCGGCCGTCGCCGGTACGCGGCGGGCGAGCGCAGCGAGCGCCTCGGGCCGCCGGTCGAGCGCGACGACGCGCCAGCCGCGCTCGAGGAGCGGGATCGTGTCGCGGCCGATGCCGCAGCCGAGATCGACGGCGAGGCCCGGCGGGCGACCCTCGGCCGCGAACCGCTCGAGGGCCAGGAGTACGGTCGTGCGCGGTGGCCCACCGCCGGCGATCCGGTCGTAGGCCGCGAACTTCGAAGCATCCGTCACGGTGCAGCGGCTCCGACGCGGCGGTGAGCGAGGCGGGGCGCAACCGGGCCCCGCCCCGCCATCGAGCGAGCGCTACGGGCCCGCCGAACGGCCCCGGTTCGTCCCGCCGCCGGGCGATCCTAGGGGGGGCCTCGCAAGCGGGCCAGGGTGGCGCGGCCGAGCCGGTGCTTGTCGCCGGCTCCGGATTGATACAACCTACAGTTCATGAGCGCGATCGACGGTTCGCCCGTGTCTCGGCTCGATCCGGCCGAACGGTTCGCCCGCCTTCGCCTCGCCCGCTCGCCGGGCATCGGACCCAAGAGCCATCGCCGGCTGATCGAGCGCTTCGGCAGCGCTCGCGCCGCGGTCGAGGCCCTGCCGCGGCTGCTCGCGACCGGCCGCTGGCCCGGGGTCGAGCTGGCCGCGCGCGATCCGGTCGAGGCCGAGCTCGAGGCGATCGAGGCCCTGGGTGCGCGCCTGCTGCTCCTGGACGAGCCCGACTATCCCGAGCGGCTGCGCGCGCTCGCCGACGCCCCACCGGTGCTCCTGGCGCGCGGCGCGGTGGAGCTCCTGGGGCGACCGTCGGTCGCGGTGGTCGGGGCGCGCAACGCCAGCGCCCATGGACGCCTGCTCGCGGCACGGCTCGCTCGCGAGCTGTCGGAGGCCGGCCTCGTCGTGGTCTCCGGGCTCGCCCGCGGGATCGACACCGCCGCCCACGGCGGCGCCCTCGAGGGACGGAGCTCGACCGTCGCGGTCCTGGCGAGCGGGATCGACCGGCCCTACCCCGAGGAGAACGCCGAGCTCCTCGAACGCATCGCCGGCGCAGGCTGCGCCGTGAGCGAGCGGCCGCTCGGCGCGGAGCCCCAGGCTCGCCATTTCCCCCGCCGCAACCGGATCATCGCGGGTCTGGCGCTCGGTGTCCTCGTGGTCGAGGCGGCGCCCGCCTCGGGCTCGCTCATTACCGCCCGGCTCGCGCTCGAGGCGGGCCGCGAGGTCATGGCGATCCCCGGCAGCCCGCTCGACCCGCGGCACCAGGGTACCAACCGACTCCTGCGAGAGGGGGCGCATCTGATCGAGACGGCGGCCGACGTGCTCGAGGTGCTGGGTGTCACGGCGCGACCGGCGGTTGCCGCCGTGCCCGCCGAGCAGCCGATCCGCGGCGTGCCCACGGCCGTCGCGGCCCGCCGGCCGGTGCCGAAGCCGGCCGGCGAGCGAGTCCCGCCTCGCCCGCCGCCCGCCGAGGAGGAGAGCTCGGCCACCGCCCGCCTCGTTCTCGAGGGGCTCGGCGTCGAGCCCGTGGCGATTGACGATCTGGCACGTCAATGCCAGATCAGGCCGGCCGTGATCCAGGACGCCCTCCTCGAGCTCGAGCTCGCGGGCCGGGTGGAGCGTCACCCGGGCAATCGCGTGGCGCGCCGGGCCCGCTGACGCCCCGGCACGGTGCGAGAGCGAGCCAGAGCTTCGGGTCTCCATGGACGTCGTCGTCGTCGAATCGCCGACCAAGGCCAAATCGATCGCCAAATATCTGGGCGAAGGCTACACGGTCCTTCCTTCCTACGGTCACGTCCGCGACCTGCCGGAGCGGGACGGCTCCGTGCTGCCCGACGACGACTTCAAGATGCTCTACGAGCCGCTGGCGGAGAAGAAGAAGCGGGTCGACGAGATCGTCCGGGCGGTCAAGGGTGCCAAGCGCGTCTGGCTCGCCACCGACCCGGACCGCGAGGGCGAGGCGATCTCCTGGCATCTCAAGAGCCTGCTCGACGAGCGCGGGGCCACCAAGGGGGTCGACGTCAAGCGGGTGGCCTTCCACGAGATCACCAAGCCCGCGGTGCTCGAGGCGATGCGCCATCCGCGCGACCTCGACCCCAACCTGATCGACGCCTACCAGGCGCGCCGAGCCCTCGACTATCTCGTGGGCTTCACGCTCTCGCCCGTGCTCTGGCGCAAGCTGCAGGGCGCCCGCTCGGCCGGCCGGGTGCAGTCGGTGGCGCTGCGCTTGATCTGCGAGCGCGAAGCCGAGATCGAGGCCTTCGTCCCGCGCGAGTACTGGACGGTCGAGGCGCTGTTGCGCACCCCCCGGGGCGAGACCTTCGCCGCCCGTCTCGCGAGCCTCGAGGGCAAGCGGCTCGGCAAGTTCGACCTTCCCGACGAGCGTGCGGCGAAGGCCGCGGTCGAGGCGGTGCGCGCTCGCCCGCTCGCGGTGGCCGCGGTCGAGCGGAAGCAGGTCAGCCGCAACCCGGCGCCACCCTTCTCGACCTCGACTCTGCAGCAGGAGGCGGCCCGCAAGCTCGGCTTCTCGGCCGACCGGACGATGAAGGTGGCGCAACGGCTGTTCGAGGGCGTCGATCTCGACGGCGAGACGGTCGGCCTCATCACCTACATGCGCACCGACAGCGTCTCGCTCTCGACCGAGGCCCTGGCCGCCACGCGTCGGTTGGTGGGTGAACGCTTCGGCGAGCGCTACCTGCCGCCCGCTCCGCGCCAGTACAAGACCCGCGCCAAGAACGCGCAGGAGGCGCACGAGGCGATCCGGCCGACCGACCCGTTCCGCACCCCGGAGACCGTCGCCCGCTACCTCGACGAGGACCAGCGGCGGCTCTACGAGCTGATCTGGCGGCGGACGGTGGCGAGCCAGATGGCGGCCGCGCTCCTCGACCGCGTGGTGGTCGAGATCGAAAGCCCGGACCGTGCGGTCGGCCTCAAGGCGAGCGGCCAGACGGTGGCTTTCGACGGCTTCCTCAAGGTCTACCAGGAGGGCCGCGACGACCGCCCTGCCGAGGAAGAGGAGGACGAGGAGGGCCGGATCCTGCCGCCGCTCTCGCCCGGCGAGCGGCTCGAGCAGGAGAGGGTCACGCCGGCGCAGCACTTCACCGAGCCGCCGCCGCGCTACACGGAGGCCTCGCTCGTCAAGAAGCTCGAGGAGCTCGGGATCGGCCGGCCCAGCACTTATGCGAGCATCCTCTCGGTCCTCAAGGACCGCGAATACGTGAAGCTCGAGCAGAAGCGCTTCGTGCCGACCGATCGCGGCCGGCTCGTCAACGGGTTCCTCGTGAGCTTTTTCGACCGCTGGGTGCAGCCGGGCTTTACCGCCGAGCTCGAGGCCAAGCTCGACGAGATCGCCGCCGGTGAGATCGACTGGCGCTCGGTGCTGAGGTCCTTCTGGGAGCCCTTCTCGAGCTCGGTCGACGAGGTCAAGCAGCGCCGGGTCGCCGAGGTGATCGAGGCGTTGAACCAGGCCCTGGCCCCCAAGCTCTTCCCGCCGCGGGCCGACGGCTCCGACCCGCGCGCCTGCCCGCTCTGCGGCACCGGGCGGCTGTCCTTGAAGCTCGGCCGATTCGGGGCCTTCGTCGGCTGCTCGAACTATCCCGAGTGCCGCTTCACCCGAAAGCTCGGCGACGAGAAGGGGGGCGGCGAGGCGGCGGCGGAACGGGTGCTCGGCGTCGATCCCGCGACCGGCGAAGAGGTCCGGGTACGCGCCGGTCGCTTCGGGCCCTATGTCGAGCGCGGCTCGGGCAGCGGCGCGAAGCGATGCTCGCTGCCGCCGGGCTGGACGATCGAGGAGATCGACCTCGAGCGGGCGCTCAGGCTCCTCGCCCTGCCGCGCGAGCTCGGTCGCGATCCGAACACGGGCGAGCCGATCCTGGCCGGCATCGGGCGCTACGGCCCCTACATCCAGCGCGGCCGCCGCTTCCTCAACCTGCCGCCCGAGGAGGACGTGCTCGAGATCGGTATCAACCGGGCGATCGACCTGCTGGCCGGTGGCGAGGGAAAGCGCGGCCGGGCGGCGGCCGGGCCCTTGCGCGAACTCGGGCCGCATCCCGAGGACGGCCGGCCGGTGACGCTCCACGCCGGCCGTTTCGGGGCCTATGTCAAGCACGGCGAGCTCAACGCCACCCTGCCGAAGGGCCGCTCGGTCGAGGATCTGACGCTCGAGGAGGCAGTGGCACTCCTGGCTGCCAAGGCCGCCAAGGCCGCCGAAGCGGGTGGGGCGAGGAAAGGCACGCGCCCGGGCACGCGCGGCGGTGCGCGCACGACGGTCCCCGCCTCCGGCAGCGGGCAGCGGAGCGAGGCCGAGAAAGCGTCGAAGGCCGCCCCCACACGGACACGCGCGGCCCGCGGCACAACCGGCGCGGCCGGCGAACGCGCCCTCGAGGGCGAGAGCCGAGAGGCCACGGGCCGAACCTCGGGCACGAGCGGCCGCGGGAGCGGCCCGCCGACCGTCCTCGCCGGGCGGGCGCGGCGCGGCGGGCGCGGCTGACGCCTTGCCCCGCTCCGTCACAGCGACGAGCCTACCGAGCCGGGCCGAGCTTCTCCGCTGGATCGCCGAGAGCGGCCGGCGACCGCGAGCCGCCGAGGTGGCCCGGGCCTTCGGCCTCGGTGTCGAGGCGCTGCGGGCGCTGCGGGCGCTCCTTCGCGAGCTCGAAGCGGAAGGTGCCGTGCCGGCGCGCCGGCCGCGGCGCGAGCGCAGCCGGCCGCCCGCGGTGGGCGTGATCCGGGTCGTCGCGATCGACCGCGAGGGCGATCTGCGGTGCGAGGCGGACGGCTTTCCCGGCGTTTCGATTCGGCTCTCGGCCGAACGCGCCGGCCGGCCCGCACCGGGTGTGGGCGATCGCGTCCTCGCGCGCTTGCAGCCCGCCGGCCGTGGTCGCTGGTGGGCCGACGCGATCCGGCTCTTGCCGCGGAACCCGAGCACCGTCGTGGGCGTGCTCGAGGGCGAGGGGTCGGAGCTGCGCCTGCGCTCGATCGAGCGGGCCTCGCGCGGCGCCGAATACCCGCTCGAGCCGGAGGCGACCGGCGCGGCGCGGTCGGGCGAGCTCGTACGCGCGACGCTCGCCGCCGAGCGGCCGCTCGCCCGACCGCGGGCCCGGGTCGTCGAGCGCATCGGGCCGCTCGAGGACCCGGCCGCGATCTCGACCGCGCTCGCGGTCCAGGCCGGGCTGCCGACGGTCTTTCCCGAAGCCGCCCTCGCCAAGGCCGCCGCGGCCAAGCCGCCGACCCGCCGCGGCCGGGTCGACCTGCGAGACGTGCCGCTCGTCACGATCGACGGGGAGGACGCCCGGGACTTCGACGACGCGGTCTTCGCGGCACCGGACGACGATCCCGGCAACCCGGGCGGCCATCGCATCACGGTCGCGATCGCCGACGTCGCGCACTATGTCCGGCCGGGCGATCCGCTCGACCGGGTGGCGCGGGAGCGCGGCAACTCGGTCTATTTCCCGGACCGGGCGATCCCCATGCTGCCCGAGGCGCTCTCGAACGATCTCTGCTCGCTGCGCCCCGGCGAGGACCGCGCCTGTCTCGCGGCGCATCTGCGGATCGACGGACGCGGCCGGCTGATCGCCTGGCGCTTCGAGCGCGGGTTGATGCGCTCGCGGGCCCGGCTCACCTACCGGCAGGTGCAGGCGGCCGTCGACGGTGCGCCCGACCCGACCACGGCACCGCTCCTCGAGCCCGTGCTGCGGCCGCTGTTCGCGGCCTACGCGGTGCTGGCCGAGGCCCGTCGGCTGCGCGGCACGATCGACCTCGACCTGCCCGAACGGAAGATCGTCTTCGACGCGCAGGGCCGCGTCGCGGGCGTCGAGCGGCGCGAGCGGCTCGCCGCCCACCGGCTGATCGAAGAGTTCATGATCCTCGCCAACGTGGCCGCCGCCACGGTCCTCGAGCAAGCCGTCCAGCCCTGCCTCTACCGCGTCCACGACCGGCCCGACCCGCTCAAGCTCGAGACGCTCGCGGATTATCTCGAGCGGATCGGCGTGCCCTGGAGCCGGGGGCCGAAGTCGCCCGCCGACTTCGACCGGCTGTTGGCCCGTCTGGCCGATCACGCACTTCGCGAATCGGTCGCCCAGCTCGTCCTCAGGGCCCAGGCGCAGGCGGTCTACAGCCCGCGCAACATCGGCCATTTCGGGCTCCACCTCCGCCGCTACGCCCATTTCACCTCGCCGATCCGGCGCTATGCCGATCTCGTCGTCCATCGCGCACTGATCCGGGTGCTCGCCCTCGGCGCCGGTGGGCTCGGCGAGACGAGCATGGAGGAGCTCGAGGAGCTCGGCCGGCACCTCTCGCTCTGCGAGCGGCGGGCCATGGAGTGCGAGCGGGGTGCTGTCGAGCGGATGATCGCGCTGCATCTCTCGGCCCGCGTGGGCGCCCGCTTCGCCGGCCGGGTCACGGGCGTGCAACGCTTCGGTCTCTTCGTCACCCTCGACGAGACCGGCGCCGACGGGCTCGTGCCGGTTGCGGGCCTGGGCGAGGAGTATTTCCGGCACGACGAGCGGCACCACCGGCTGATCGGCGAGCGCACCGGTGAGAGCTTCGGCCTCGGCGACCGGGTGGTGGTCGAGCTGGTCGAGGCCGATCCGGTTACCGGGGCGCTGCTGTTCCGCCTCGAGGAGCACGAACGCGCGCCGGGGGCGCCGCTCCTGCCGCCGCCCGGGCGGGCCCGCGCCTTCCGCCCGATCGGCCGCCCGCGCCGAGCGCGCCGGTGATCGGTGGCCTCCTGCCCGACGGCCGGATCGGCCGCGAGCTGCTGCTCGTCGTCACCACGGGCGCGCTCGCGAGCGTCACTCTCTCGCTCGGCGTGCCGCTCCTTTCGATCGTTCTCGACCGGCACGGGGTGGAGCCGGCGGCGATCGGGCTCAACACGGCACTCGGCGGGGTCGGCAGCCTGTTGGCGGTGCCCTTCGCCGAACGGATCGCCCATCGGCTGGGTGCGGTGCGGACGATGCGCGCCGCCCTCGTCCTCGCGGCCACGACGCTCTTCCTTTTCCCGCTCGCCGTCGACCTCCTCCTCTGGTCACTCTGGCGGATGCTCCTGGGTGCCGCCGGTGCCGTCCTCTTCATCGTGAGCGAAGCAGCGATCAACGCGCTCGCCCCGGCCGACCGGCGGGCCCGGATCCTGGCGCTCTACGCCACCGCCTTCAGCCTCGGCTTCGCCGCGGGGCCGCTCCTTCTGGCACTCACCGGCAGCGAGGGCATCCTGCCGTTCCTGGTCGCCGCCGGGTTCCTCGTGGCCGCGGCTCTGCCGCTGCGCCTGGTCGAGGGAGTCGACGGGGTGCTCGCCGGCCGGGGCCAGGTGGATCTGCCCGTGGCCGTGCTCGTCCGCAGGGCCGGCCTGCCGCTTCTGGGCGTCCTCGTCTACGGGCTCCTCGAAACGAGCTTCTTCGCCCTCCTGCCGGTCTACGTGCTGGCGCTCGGCCGGCCCGAGCAGCTGGCGGCACTCCTCCTGAGCGTCTGGATCGCCGGCAACATCCTCTTCCAGCTGCCGATCGGCAGGCTCGCCGACCGGATCGGCGCGCGCCGCACGCTCGGTCTCTGCGCCGGCCTCTCCACGCTCGGGCTCTTGCTCCTCGACCCGGCGGTGCGCGCCGGCTGGCCCGGCTGGGCGCTCCTCCTCCCGGGCGGCGGGACGATGGGGGCCTTCTACACCCTGAGCCTCGTGCTCGTGGGCGAGCGTTTTCGGCCGACCGAGCTGGTCCGTGCCAATGCCGCCTTCGTGGCGAGCTTCCAGCTCGGCCTCCTGCTCGGCCCCGCCGTGGTGGGCGCGACGACGGGGGCGATCGGCCCCGGGGCCTTCGGCTGGCCGCTCGCGTGCGCCGCCCTGGTGCTCGGGGTCGCGCTCCTTCGCTCCGAGCCTCGGCTTGACAGGGTGCCGTCCGCCCCTATGTTGCCCGGCCGCAGCGCTCCGGAGGATTGCGACCCATGGCCAAGGCCGCCACCACCCTGA
The DNA here is from genome assembly GCA_036759485.1 of Geminicoccaceae bacterium. Lineage (GTDB taxonomy): Bacteria > Pseudomonadota > Alphaproteobacteria > Geminicoccales > Geminicoccaceae > JANXAZ01. The sequence goes on from DAIOUO010000124.1 coordinate 8,980, forward strand.
TCAAGCTCGTGAGTTCGGCCGGCACCGGGTATTTCTATACCACCAAGAAGAACACCCGGTCGAGCACCGAGAAGCTCACGTTGCGGAAGTACGACCCCAAAGTCAGGAAGCACGTCGAATTCAAGGAAGCCAAGATCAAGTGAGCCGGCGCCGAAAGCGGCGGCGGGTTGGGCCGGGCTATTGTCGGATAAGGAGAGTTTGCGCTAGGTTCCTCGCCTAGGGG
>DAIOUO010000125.1:0-9189 GCA_036759485.1 Geminicoccaceae bacterium
GGTCGCGGAGCGCCCCGTCGAGCGGCTCGGGGAGGAGCCCCGCGGCCACCGGCCCCAGGGTCGAGACGGTGAGGCCGCGGCCCTCGAGGGCGCGCGCGATCGCGGCGAAGCTCTCGCCCGCGCGGGCGCGCCGCTCGGCCTCTTCGATCACCGCCCGGTCGGCGGCGAGGAGCTGGGTGGCGGTGCGCTGCTCGGGGGTGGTGTAGTCGGCGCGCCGGCGCTCGTACTCGGCGCGGAGGTCCTCCTCGCTCGGCATCGATTCGGCGAGCAGATCCTCGACCCCGAGCACGACGAGCTCGACCGTCCGGAGCTCGGGCACCCGGAAGCGGGTGGCGTTGCGCTCGAGCCAGTCGCGGAGCGTCGCCTCGTCGGGCGGATCGGGCGGCTCGGTCGCGGCCGGCACGATCAGCGCGCGACCGGTCCGCCGCTCCTCGCGGTGGCGAGCGAGCTCTTTGGCGAGCGTCTCGGGGCCGGCCACCGCCCCGCTCACCGCATCGACCAATCGGGCGCGCGAGAGGTCGCCGCGCAGCCGCTCGAGATAGCCCGCCTCGCTCAGGCCGAGCTCGCGCAGGACGAGCGCGAAGCGCTGCCGGTCGAAGCCCTGCGGGCCCTGGAAGGTCGGGTCCTCGTGCACGAGCCGGGCGAGGGTGACCGGGTCGACCGAAAGCCCGAGCTCGCGGGCGTGCAGGTCGACCAGGCGGCGGGCGACCGCCTGGGCGAGGGCCTGACGGACGAGGTTCTCCATGACCGCCGGGCTGCGCTCGACCTGATCGCCGAACTGCTCGCGCAGGCGGCGGAAGGTGCGCTCGGCCTCGCGCACGACCTCCTCGGGCGCGATCGGCTCACCGCCGACCCGGGCGATCGCCTCGGGCGCGGTGCGACCGCGGAAGATGTCGCCGATACCCCAGATCGCGAAGCTCACGATCAGGAGCACGAGAAAGCCCTTGACCACCCAGCTGGTGGCCCGGCGGCGCATCGCGTCGAGCATGGCGGGAACGCGGATCCTCGAGGCCGTCGCGGGGCAGGATAGGCCAGCGCGGCGGGTGGCCGCAACCCGCAGCCGACGGGCGAGGCTTCAAGTGCCCGGGGCGCTGTGCTACCGAGCGGCCGGCGTGTGGGGCGGACGGAACGATGCGGCTCGCTCGGCCGGTGGTCTTCGGCAATTGGAAGATGAACGGGCTGCGGGCCGAGGGTCTCGCACTGGCCGGCACGCTGGCGGAGCGCGCGGTCCGCCTCACCGGGACCCTCGGGGTCTTCCCGCCCTTCACCCTGATCCACGCGGTGGCCCAACGGGTGAAGGGGAGCGGTATCCTCGTGGGCGGGCAGGACTGCCACGAGAAGGCGAGCGGGGCCTATACGGGTTGCGTCGCCGCGCCCATGTTGGCCGATGCCGGTGCCACGGCGGTGATCCTCGGCCACTCCGAGCGGCGGCACGGGCTCGGCGAAACGGACGCGCTCGTGCGCGCCAAGCTCGTGGCGGCGCGGGCGGCGGGGCTGCTCGTGGTGCTCTGCATCGGCGAGACCGAGGCCGAGTATCTGACCGGCGCGCGCTCCGCACGGCTGCGCGCCCAGCTCGACGGCAGCCTGCCCGAGGGGATCGGGCCCGAGGGGCTGGTCGTGGCCTACGAGCCGGTCTGGGCGATCGGCACCGGGCGGACCCCCACGGCCGAGGAGATCCGGGCGACGCACGGGGAGATCCGCGAGCTCCTCGCGCGCCGGATCGTCGGCGGGGAGGAGGTGCCGCTGCTCTACGGCGGTTCGGTCAAGCCGGACAACGCGGCCGAGATCATGGCGCTGGCCGATGTCGACGGGGTGCTGGTCGGTGGTGCCAGCCTCGATGCGCGGTCGTTCTGGACCATCTATCAGGCGGGCGGTGGGGCCTGAGCCGGGCACGGCCCGGCCCCCGTCGCCGAGGAGAGCGAGCTTCCCATGGCACAGATCGTGCTCGTGCTGCACATCATGATCGCCGCCGCGCTGGTCGGCGTGATCCTCCTCCAGCGCAGCGAGGGGGGCGGGCTCGGCCTGGGTAGCGGCACGATGGGCGGCCTCATGACCGGCCGCGGCACCGCCAATCTCCTGACCCGTACCACGGCGGTGCTAGCCACCTGCTTCATCGGCACGAGCATCGTGCTCGCGATCCTCTCCGGCAACACCGGCCGGGCGCCCTCGATCCTCGAGCAGGTGCCGGCACCCGCGAGCGCGCCCGCCGTGCCGGCTCCGCCGGTCGCCCAGTGAGCGGCGGTCGGCCGGTGCGCTGGCCGGGCCGGGGAGGGAGGCCTTGACGCGCTACGTGTTCGTGACCGGGGGGGTGGTCTCCTCGCTCGGCAAGGGGCTCGCCTCGGCCGCCCTGGGTGCGCTCCTGCAGGCCCGCGGCTACCGGGTGCGGCTCCGCAAGCTCGATCCCTATCTCAACGTCGACCCCGGCACCATGTCGCCCTACCAGCACGGGGAGGTGTTCGTCACCGACGACGGCGCGGAGACCGACCTCGACCTCGGCCACTACGAACGTTTCACGGGCGTCCCGGCGCGCGCCACCGACAGCGTCTCGGCCGGCCGGATCTACTGGACCGTGCTCACCCGCGAGCGGCGCGGCGACTATCTCGGCGCCACGGTCCAGGTGATCCCGCACGTCACCAACGCGATCAAGGAGTTCGTCACCAACGACACGGCCGACGCCGACATCGTGCTGTGCGAGATCGGCGGTACGGTCGGCGACATCGAGGGCCTGCCCTTCCTCGAGGCGATCCGTCAGCTGGGGCTCGAGCTGCCGCGCGGCGCTTGTGCCTATGTCCACGTGACCCTCGTGCCCTTCATCGCCTCGGCCAAGGAACTCAAGACCAAGCCCACGCAGCACTCGGTGGCGGCTCTGCGCGGCATCGGCATCCAGCCCGACCTCCTGCTCTGCCGCACCGAGCATCCGATCCCGCCCGAGGCCCGGCGCAAGATCGCGCTCCAGTGCAATGTGCGCGAGGCGGCGGTGATCGAGGGGCGCGACTGCGCCTCGATCTACGAGGTGCCGATCCGCTACCACGCCGAGGGGTTCGACACCCAGCTCCTCGCGACCCTCGGCCTGCCGGCCGAGGGCGAGCCCGATCTCGGGCCCTGGCAGCGGATCCTCGACCGGCTCGCGCGGCCGGAGGGCGAGGTCAAGGTCGCGGTGGTCGGCAAGTACACGGGCCTCGCGGATGCCTACAAATCGCTCGCCGAGGCGCTGGTGCACGGCGGCATCGCCAATCGGGTGCGGGTGGTGCTCGACTGGGTCGACGCCGAGGATCTCGTACGCGGCGACCTCGAGAGCCGGCTCGCCGACGCACAAGGCGTGCTCGTGCCGGGCGGCTTCGGCGAGCGCGGGGTGGAGGGCAAGATCGCCGCCGTCACCTACGCCCGCGAGCGTCGGCTGCCGTTCCTCGGCATCTGCTTCGGCATGCAGCTCGCCTGCATCGAGGCGGCCCGCAACCTGGCCGGGCTCGAGGGGGCGTCGTCGACCGAGTTCGGGCCCTGCGCCCACCCCGTGGTCGGGCTCTTGACCGAGTGGGAGCGGGAGGGCGCGGTCGAGCGCCGCTCGGCCGGCGACCACAAGGGCGGGACGATGCGGCTCGGCGCCTATCCCTGCGAGATCGCCCCGGGCTCGCTCGCCGAGCGGGCCTACGGCACCCGGCGGATCAGCGAGCGCCACCGGCACCGCTACGAGGTCAACATCCACTACCGGGAGGTACTGGAGCGGGCCGGCCTGTGGTTCTCCGGCATGTCGCCCGACGGCCGGCTGCCCGAGATCGTCGAGCGGCGCGACCATCCCTGGTTCGTGGGGGTGCAGTTCCACCCCGAGCTGAAGTCGCGCCCGTTCGCCCCGCATCCTCTGTTCGCGGCCTTCGTCGAGGCCGCCGTGGCGCAGTCGAGGCTGGTGTGAGCGGGAGGCGGCGATGAGCGAGCGCCCGCGCCGATCGGTCACCGTCGGGCCCGTCACCTTCGCGCAGGACCTGCCCTTCGTCCTGATCGCCGGACCCTGCGCCATCGAGAGCCGCGAGCACGCGCTCCTCGTGGCTTCGCGCCTCGTCGAGCTCACCCGCGAGAAGGGCGTCCCCTTCGTCTTCAAATCCTCCTTCGACAAGGCCAACCGGACGAGTGCCGAGAGCGGCCGCGGGGTCGGCCTCGAGAAGGGGCTCGCGATCCTGGCGGAGATCCGCAGCCTCCTGGGCTGCCCGGTGCTCACCGACGTGCACGAGAGCCGGCAGTGCGCGAAGGCCGCCGAGGCGGTCGACATCCTCCAGATCCCGGCCTTCCTCTGCCGGCAGACCGATCTGTTGGCCGCCGCCGCCGCCACCGGTCGGGTGGTCAACGTCAAGAAGGGCCAGTTCCTGGCACCTTGGGACATGGCCCGGGTGGTGGCCAAGCTCGAGGCCTTCGGGGCCCGGGGCGTACTCGTCACCGAGCGCGGCGTCTCCTTCGGCTACAATACGCTCGTGACGGATCTTCGAGCGCTGCGTTACCTCGAGGACACGGGCTGGCCGGTGGTCTTCGACGCCACCCACTCGGTCCAGCAGCCGGGCGGGCTCGGCGGCCGGTCGGGCGGGGAGCGAGCCTTCGTGCCGCTGCTCGCGCGCGCCGCGGTGGCGACCGGGGTGGCGGCGGTGTTCGTCGAGACCCACGACGATCCCGACCGGGCGATCTCGGACGGGCCCAACATGGTGCCGCTCGACCGGATGGGCGAGCTTCTGGACGATCTTCTGGCCTTCGACCGGCTGGCCAAACGCCGGCCGCAGATCCGGCTCTGAGGAGGAGCGATGGGTGCCACCGAGATCGCCGCGATCCGTGCCCGGGAGATCCTCGACAGCCGCGGCAATCCGACGGTCGAGGTCGAGGTGAGCCTCGCGGGCGGGGCCAGCGGCCGGGCCGCCGTGCCGTCGGGCGCGTCGACCGGCTCGCGCGAGGCGCTCGAGCGGCGCGACGGCGACAAGGGCCGCTATCTCGGCAAGGGGGTCAAGAAGGCGGTCGAAGCGGTCCGGGGCGAGATCACCGACCTCCTGCTCGGCCGCGACGCGACCGATCAAGCGGGCATCGATTCGGCGCTCTGCCGGCTCGACGGTACCGCCGACAAGAGCCGGCTCGGGGCGAACGCGATCCTGGGCGCGAGCCTCGCCGTGGCGAAGGCGGCGGCGGCGGCCTGCGGCCTGCCGCTCTACCGCTATGTGGGCGGGGCCGCGGCCCGCACGCTGCCGGTGCCGCTCATGAACGTGATCAATGGCGGGGTGCACGCCGACAATCCGATCGACATCCAGGAGTTCATGATCGTGCCGGTGGGCGCCCCCTGCTTCGCCGAGGCGCTGCGGATGGGGGCGGAGGTCTTCCACGCCCTCAAGAAGGCGCTCAAGGAGGCGGGCCACGACACCAATGTGGGCGACGAGGGCGGCTTCGCCCCGAAGCTCGCCTCGGCCGAGGCGGCACTCGGCTTCCTCGCCCGGGCGGTCGAGGCGGCGGGCTACCGGGTCGGCGAGGACGTGGTCTTCGCGCTCGACTGCGCGGCGAGCGAGTTCTTCGAGGACGGCCGCTACCGACTCGAGGGCGAGGGCAGAGTTCTGGACGCCGAGGGCATGGTCGCCTACCTCGAAGGCCTCGTGGCGCGCTTTCCGATCGTCTCGATCGAGGACGGCATGGCCGAGGGCGACCGGGCCGGTTGGAAGCTCCTGACCGAACGGCTCGGAGCCCGGGTGCAGCTCGTGGGCGACGATCTCTTCGTCACCAACCCCGCGATCCTGGCCGAGGGGATCGCCCGGGGGCTCGCCAATGCGATCCTCGTCAAGGTCAACCAGATCGGTACCTTGAGCGAGACGCTCGAGGCCGTGGATCTCGCGACTCGCAACGCCTATCGGGCGGTGATGTCGCACCGTTCGGGCGAGACCGAGGACACGACCATCGCCGACCTCGCGGTCGCCACCAATTGCGGTCAGATCAAGACCGGCTCGCTCTCGCGCAGCGACCGGCTCGCCAAGTACAACCAGCTCCTGCGGATCGAGGAGGAGCTCGGGCCCGCCGCCCGCTGGCCCGGCCGGTCGGCGCTGGTGCGGCCGTGAACGGGTTCGTCTTCCTGCTGGCGGAGCCCTGGCGGCAGGTCCGCCGGCGCTGGCCGCTCCTCGCCGCCTCGGGCCTGCTCGTCTATTTCCTCTGGCACGGGGTGCACGGCGAGCGGGGCTTGTGGGCCTGGCTCGAGGTGCAGCGCGAGCTCGGGCGGGCCAAGGCCGAGCTCGCCGCCCTCGAGGCCGAGCGGCGCCGGCTCGAGGCGCCGGTGCTGGCGCTCCAGCCGGATCGCAGCGATCCCGACCTGCTCGAAGAGGAGCTGCGCGAGCTCGGCTATGTGGGCGAGCGCGAGATGATCCTCTGGCGGCCGCGGGACGGGGAGCGGCGGGCCGGGCCGCAGCCCTGAGGCTGGTCCGCTCCGGGCGCATCGTGTAGGAAGCGACGAGGTCGAAGGGCCGTCCGGGACGGGCCGGCCCGCTCGTTGGGGGGAGCGTGCGCATGGCGAGCACGGCGCGGGCGGCGAAGGCGGCCGGCAAAGTGACGGTCGAGGTGGTCGAGCCCAAGCCGGCCGTCCCGCCGGCCGAGGAGCTCTTGAAGCTCTACCGCGAGATGCTGTTGATCCGGCGCTTCGAGGAGAAGGCCGGGCAGCTCTACGGTATGGGCCTGATCGGCGGCTTCTGCCACCTCTACATCGGCCAGGAGGCGGTCGCGGTCGGCATCCAGCACGCGCTCGGCGACAAAGATTCGGTGATCACGGGCTATCGCGACCACGGCCACATGCTGGTCTGCGGCATGGACCCGCGCCGGGTGATGGCCGAGCTCACCGGCCGGGTGACCGGCTATTCCAAGGGCAAGGGCGGCTCGATGCACATGTTCGCCAAGGAAGTCCGCTTCTATGGCGGGCACGGGATCGTCGCCGCTCAGGTGCCGATCGGCACCGGCATCGCTTTCGCCCACAAATACCGGAAGGACGGTGGCATCTGCGTCGCCTACATGGGCGACGGCGCGGTCAACCAGGGCCAGGTCTACGAGGCCTTCAACATGGCCAGCTTGTGGAAGCTGCCGGTCCTCTACGTGATCGAGAACAATCGCTACGCCATGGGTACCGCGGCCGAGCGGCACGCCGCCACGACCGCCCTCTACCAGCGCGGCCTGGCCTACGCGATTCCCGGTGCCCAGGTGGACGGCATGGACGTGTTGGCGGTCCGCGAGAAGGCCCAGGAGGTCGTCCGCTACGTCCGCGAGGGCAACGGGCCCTTCGTCCTCGAGGCGCTCACCTACCGATACCGCGGCCACTCCATGTCCGACCCCGGCAAGTACCGGACCAAGGAGGAGGTCCAGGAGATGCGCGAGAGGCGCGACCCGATCGACCGGCTCAAGGCCCTCATGCTCGAGCACGGGGTCGCCGACGAGGAGCGCTTCAAGCAGATCGACAAGGAGATCCGCGACATCGTCAACGACGCGGCACGCTTCGCCCAGGACAGTCCGGAGCCGGACCCGGCCGAGCTCTACACCGACGTGCTCGTCGAGCCCTGAGGCCCGGGCCGTAGAGCGGACCAGGACGAAGAGGAGGCGGGCCACCGCCCGGCCGCGCCGGTCCCGATCGAGGAGAATCGCCGATGCCGACGCCCATCCTCATGCCGGCGCTCTCGCCGACCATGACCGAGGGCAACCTCGCCCGCTGGCTCAAGAAGCCGGGCGACCGGGTCAAGCCGGGCGAGGTCATCGCCGAGATCGAGACCGACAAGGCGACCATGGAGGTCGAGGCGGTCGACGAGGGCATCCTCGCCGAGATCCTGGTGCCCGAGGGCAGCGAGGGGGTGAAGGTCAACACCCCGATCGCCACGCTGCGCGCCGAGGACGAGGCCGAGGCCCCGGCGCGCCCGGCGGCTGCGCCCGCTGCCGCTCCGGCCGCCGCTTCGGCCGCGACCTCCGCGACGGCGCAAGCGCCCGCCCCCGCGGCACCGCGGGTGCTGCGGCCGACCGCGGCCGAGCCCGAGGTTCCGGCGGGCGTCAAAACGGTGAAGCTCACCGTCCGCGAAGCACTGCGGGACGCCATGGCCGAGGAAATGCGGCGCGACCCCGACGTGTTCCTCATGGGCGAGGAGGTCGCCCTGTACCAGGGCGCCTACAAGGTGAGCCAAGGGCTCCTCGACGAGTTCGGCCCGGAGCGGGTGATCGACACCCCCATTACCGAGTACGGCTTCGCCGGACTCGGCGTGGGAGCGGCCATGGCGGGTCTCAAGCCCATCGTGGAGTTCATGACGTGGAACTTCGCCATGCAGGCGATCGACCACATCATCAACTCGGCCGCCAAGACGCTCTACATGTCGGGTGGGCAGATGGGCTGCCCGATCGTCTTCCGGGGCCCGAACGGCGCCGCGGCGCGGGTCGCCGCCCAGCACAGTCAGGAATACAGCTCCTGGTACGCCCATTGCCCGGGGCTCAAGGTCGTCGCCCCCTGGTCGGCGGCGGATGCCAAGGGCCTCTTGAAGGCCGCGATCCGCGACCCGAACCCGGTCGTCTTCCTCGAGAACGAGGTGCTCTACGGGCAGAGCTTCGAGGTGCCGGTGCTCGAGGATTTCGTCCTGCCGATCGGCCGGGCGAAGATCGTGCGGCCGGGTCGCGACCTCACGATCACCGCCTTCTCGCTCATGGTGGGACGCGCCCTCGAGGCGGCCGAGAAGCTCGCCGCCCTCGGGATCGAGGCCGAGGTGATCGACCTGCGCTCGCTGCGGCCGCTCGACATCGAGACGATCGTCGGCTCGCTCAAGCGGACCAACCGCCTCCTCTCGGTCGAGGAGGGCTGGCCGGTCTGCGGCATCGGTGCCGAGCTCGCCGCGGTCGCGATGGAGCACGCCTTCGATTGGCTCGATGCGCCGGTCGTGCGGGTGACCGGCAAGGACGTGCCGATGCCCTATGCCGCCAATCTCGAGCGGATGGCGGTGCCGCAGGTCGACGACGTGGTGGCGGCGGCGCGCACGCTCTGCGGCCGGAGCTGAGGTGCGAGCGGGGAGGGAGGGGAGATGCCGACGCCGATCCTCATGCCGGCGCTGTCGCCGACCATGACCGAGGGCAACCTCGCCCGCTGGCTCAAGAAGGAGGGCGATCCGGTCCGCTCGGGCGAGGTGATCGCCGAGATCGAGACCGACAAGGCGACCATGGAGGTCGAGGCGG
>DAIOUO010000126.1:0-9134 GCA_036759485.1 Geminicoccaceae bacterium
GGGACGGGACCGCGGAGTCACGGATCGCCCGCTGGATCGCCGAGGCGGCCGTCCGGACCGTCGAACCCGGCGAGCTCGTCCGCGGGCTCGCCGAGCGGTTGCGGAAGGAGGGGATCACCCTCGGCCGCCTCTGGGTGGGCGCCGACATCCTCCATCCGACGATCGGCGCCAGGACGGTGAGCTGGTCACGCGGCCGCGGGATCGAGGCCACCGGCTTCGGCCGCAGCGAGCGTCGAGACCTCGACAGTCCGCAGTGGCGCGCGACTCCGCTGCGCGTCGTGTTGAGCGAGCGTCTGAGCGAATTCCGCCGCCGCCTCGCGACCGACTACCGCAAGGGGGAGTTCGCGCTCCTCGACAGCTTTCTCGATGCCGGGCTCACCGACTATCTGGCCTGCGCGGTCCGTTTTCCGGAAGGCACCGTGGTCGGCGATTCGGCCGTGATGGTCGCCACCTTCGCGAGCGACGGGCCGGGTGGCTTTTCGGAACGAGAGATCGAGATCTTGAGCGCCACCGTGCGACCGCTAGCGCTCGCCTGGCGCTCGATCCTGTTGCTCGACGCCCTGCGCGCGGTCACCGGCACTTATCTCGGTGCGGACGCCGCCCAGCGGGTACTTTCGGGAAGCATCGCCCGTGGCCAGGTGGAGACGATCCGGGCGGCTATCTGGTTCAGCGACCTCGAGGGCTTCACGACGCTCAGCGACACCCTGCCGAAGGAGCGACTGATGGCGCTCCTCAACACCTACGCCGGTACGGTGCTCGACACGATCGCCGGCTTCGGCGGCGAGGTCCTCAAGCTGATGGGCGACGGGGTACTCGCTATCTTTCCCCTCGAGGCCGAGACGGACGCCTGCCGGCGGGCGCTCGACGCCGCGATCGCGGCCCTCCACGCCGTCGACCGGACGAGCGCGGAGCGGCAGGCGGTGGGCGAGCCGATCACCCGCATGTTCGTGGGCCTGCATCTGGGCGAGGTGCTCTACGGCAACATCGGCAGTGCCGATCGGCTCGACTTCACCGTCCTCGGTCCCGCCGTGAACGAGGCCTCCCGCCTCGAGCGGATGTGCCGGACCGTCGAGCGGCCGATCGTCGCCTCGGCGGCCTTCGCCGAAGCGAGCGGCGAAAGCGGACGGCGGCTGACTTCGCTCGGTCGCTTTACGCTGCGCGGCGTCGCCCGCCCGCAGGAGCTCTTCACCTTGGATCCCGGACGTTCGCTCGGGCTTCCCTCCGGCGCCTGACGGCCGATCCGTTGCAGCCGTCGCCTCGCTCTGCCACCTGAACGCCGCGCCGGCCGCTGCCGGGCCGCCGGACCAACGGGGACACACGCCATGCCGATCGCCGACGCTGCCGGGATCCGTCTCCATTACCAGCTCGCCGGGCCGGAGCGGGCCCCGGTCGTCCTGCTCGTCAATTCGCTCGGTGCCGATCTCTCGATGTGGGAGCCGCAGCTGCCCGCACTCGCCGGCCGGTTCCGCGTGCTGCGCTACGACATGCGCGGGCACGGCCGCTCGGAAGTCACACCCGGCCCCTACCGGCTCGACGGTCTGGCCCTCGACGCCCTGGCGCTGCTCGACGCGCTCGGCATCGACCGCGTGCATTTGTGCGGCCTCTCGCTCGGCGGTGCGGTCGGCCAATGGATCGCCATCCATCGCCCCGAGCGCCTGCGCTCGCTCGTCCTCTGCGCCACCGCCTGCAGCTTCGGTTCTGCGACCACCTGGGACGAGCGCATCGCCGCGGTCCGTTCGGGTGGTGTGGAGGCGATCGCCGATGCGGTCCTCGAACGCTGGCTCACGGCCGATTTCCGTGCCCGCCGGCCGAGCGAGGCGGCGAAGCTGCGCGCCATGCTCTGCGCCACACCGGCCGAGGGCTACGCCGCGGCCGCGGCCGCGGTCCGCGACACCGACCTCTGCGGCGAGGTCCACCGGATCGCCGTGCCGACCCTGCTGATCGCCGGCAATGCCGATCCTGCCACCCCGCCCGCCCGCCTCGAGGAGCTGCGGGCGCGGATCCCGCGGGCCGAGCTCGTCGTGCTCGAAGCCGCCCACATCCTCAACGTGGAGGCGGCCGAGGCCTTCGATCGGGCCCTGCTCGCCTTTCTCGAGGAGCAGGAACGGAGCGCGGCGGGTTGGCCGGGCGAGCTCTACGCGCGCGGCCTCGAGGTCCGGCGGGCCGTGCTCGGCGACGCCTGGGTCGACCGTGCCCTGGCCCGGACCACCGAGCTCGACCGCGCCTTCCAGGACATGCTCACGACCTGGTGTTGGGGAGCCGTGTGGAGCCGCCCGGGTCTGCCGCGGCACACCCGCTCACTGCTCAACCTCGCCATGCTCGCGGCCCTCGGCCACCACGAGGAGCTCAAGCTCCACATCCGCGGTGCCTTGCGCAACGGCGTGAGCGAGGCCGAGATCGGCGAGGTGTTCTTGCAGGTCGCCGTCTATGCGGGCGTGCCGGCCGCCAACACCGCTTTCCGGATCGCCAAGGAGACCCTGCGCGAAGTCGCGAGCGAGGCGGGCGGATCCCCGCGGAACGGCTCGTGATCGCACAACCGATAATAGAAAAAGAGGCCCGGATGGCGCGCTCATCGGCCCTTCGGGCCTCGGCTTCCCCGGGATTCGCCTCGCAGCCACGGACACTTGGCGCGGTTCGCCTCGCCCGGTCCACCGCGCGACACACAGGCTCGTCCACGAAGCTGTGGATAGCTCCCGGCCGAATCAGGGGTTCCCTGCGTCGCGAACGTCGGCGAAGCGGGTGGCGACGGTGAGGCCGCGCGACCCGGATCGGCTCAAGCGATTGGCCGCGGGACTGAGTGTCGCCGTGGCCGTTCTCCTGACGATCCTCAAGCTCGTCGTGGCCGTCGTCTCGGGTTCGGCCGCCCTGCTCTCCTCGGCCGTCGACAGTCTCGCCGACATCGCCGCCTCGGCCGTCACCTGGCTCTCGGTGCGGATCGCACAGCAGCCGCCCGACCGTCGCCACCGCTTCGGCCACGGCAAGGCCGAAAGCCTCTCGGCGCTCGCCCAGGCGGCGATCGTCGCGGGTTCGGCACTCTTCGTCCTGGTCGAGGCCGCGGCTCGCCTGCTCGACCCGGAGCCCCTCGCGCACCGCGGCCTCGCCGTCCTCGTGATGCTCGTCGCGATCGCCGTCACGCTCCTGCTCCTGGCCTTCCAGACCTGGGTCGTGCGGGTCACCGGGTCCGAGGCGATCGCCGCCGACGCACTCCATTACCGAAGCGATCTCTCGAGCAACCTCGCGGTGATCGGTTCGCTCGTCCTGGTCGATCGGCTGGGTCTCCTCTGGGTCGACCCGCTCGCCGCGGTCGCCATCGCCGGCTGGCTGCTCCGGGGGGCCTTCCGCATCGGGCGCACCGCCGTCCACACGCTCATGGACCACGAGCTGCCGGCCCCCCAGCGCGAGCGGATTCTCGCCATCGTGCGCGCCCACCCCGAGGTCGTGAGCCTGCACGACCTGCGCACCCGGGAGGCGGCGGGTACGACCTTCATCGAGTTCCATGTCGAGCTGGACGGCGAGATGACCCTCCGCGCCGCGCACCGGATCACCGAGGCCGTGGAGGAGAAGCTCAGAGCGGCCTTTCCCGACGCCGAGATCATCATCCACCAGGAGCCGGCGGGCCTCGAGGACGCCCGGCTCGATCATCGGATCCAGGCCCGCGCCGGTCGGAGCGCCTGACCCGGGGCTCCGGCGCGGAGCCGGAGGGTGAGCCGGTTCCGAAGACGTTGCAGCCCCTTGAGCGCGGGTGTTAAGGTCGGGTGCCGGTGGTGCGGTACCGTCGGCGCGACGGCGCGGGACCCTTCGGGCGGGCATGTGGAACGATCGTCTCGACCGGCTGCAGGAGTTTCCCTTCCGCCGGCTCGCAAAGCTCCTGGCCGGGATCGACCCGCCCGAGGGCGAGACCTTCGACCTCACGATCGGCGAGCCGCAGCACCAACCCCCGCCACTTCTGGCCGAGGTCGTGGCGCGGCACGCGCACGACTGGAACCGTTACCCACCGCTCAACGGCACCGCGGCGTTCCGTCACCGGGTCTGCGAATGGCTGGCCCGCCGCTACCAGCTGCCGACCGGAGCGCTCGACCCGGAGCGGCACGTCCTGCCGGTGGCCGGGACCAAGGAGGCGCTCTTCCTCTTGCCCGAGGTCCTGGTTCCCGAGCGGCCGAACGGCGCGCGACCCGCCGTGCTCGTGCCGAACCCGGTCTACGCCGTCTACGTCGGTGCCGCCGTCCTCGCCGGGGCCGAGCCCGTCTACCTCCCGGCCACCCGGGAGACCGGCTTCCTGCCCGATCTCGACGCGCTCGAGCCCGCGCTCCTCGCGCGGACTGCGGCACTCTATCTCTGCTCGCCGGCCAACCCGCAGGGTGCGGTGGCCGACCTCGCCTATTGGCGCAAGGCCGTGAGCCTCGCCCGCCGCTACGGTTTCGTCCTCCTCGCCGACGAATGCTACGCCGAGCTCTACGACCGCGACCCGCCGCCGGGGGTGCTCGAGGCCGCCTGGGCGGAGGACCGGAGCTTCGCCGGTGTGCTCGCCTTCCACTCGCTCTCGAAACGGTCGAACGCCGCCGGCTTGCGCTCCGGGTTCGTCGCCGGCGATCCGGAAGTGATCGCCCGCTTCCTCCGGCTTCGGGCCTACGCCGCCGCGGTCCAGCCGCTGCCGCTCATGGCGGCGGCGACCGCGCTCTGGGGTGAGGAGAGCCACGTCGAGGCCAATCGCGCCCTCTACCGCCGCAAGTTCGACCTCGCCGAGCGCCGCTTGTCCAACCGTTTCGGCTTCTACCGGCCGGCCGGCGGTTTCTTCCTCTGGCTCGAGGTCGGCGACGGCGAGACCGCCACGGTCGAGCTCTGGCGCCGCGGCGGGGTCAAGGTCCTGCCCGGCGGCTATCTGGCGGTCCCCGACGGCGAGGGTCGCAACCCCGCTGCGCGCTACATCCGGCTCGCCCTGGTGCACGACGAGGCGACCGTCGACCGCGCGCTCGATCGGCTCGTCGACGTGCTGGGCTGAGCCTTCGAGGGACGGCACGGGATCGGCATGGCCACCACCGCGCTTCCGGCTCCGGGCGACCATCCGTTCCGTCGCTGGCTGGTCGGCGCCGGCCGACGGGCCGTCGGCCTCGCGTTGGCCGGCCTCGGCATCTGGCTCGCCCTCGCCCTCATCGGTTTCGAGCCCGCCGATCCGAGCCTGAACCACGCGGTCCCGACGGGGCGCCCGGTCCGCAATCCGACCGGACCGCTCGGTGCCACCATCGCCGACCTGCTCCTCCAGACGCTCGGGCTGGCCGCTTGGCTCCTGCCGCTCGTGGCCTTCGCCCGCGGTGTCCGGCTGGCGCTCGACCGGCCGCTCGCCTGGCCCTGGCTGCCACCGCTCGCTCTCCCGATCGCGCTGCTCGCCGCCAGCGCCGCGCTCGCCGATCGATCGCTCCCCGAGCCTGCCGACTGGCCCTTCCGCGTGGGTCTCGGCGGCTTCGTGGGCGACTATCTCTTGAACCATCTCCGCGTCTGGATCGACGGCCGACTCTACGGCTGGGTCACGGGCCTCTCGGCACTCGTGGCCGGAATCGCTTCCCTCGGCCTGCGCTGGGGCGAATCGCGCCGCGCCTTGGGCCGGGTGGCGGCCGTCTCGATGCGGGCGGGGGCGCGGCTGGGCGCCGCCGCGCGCGAGACCGGCCGTTGGTCCGGTGCCGCCCTGCGCCGGGTCGGTGCGAGCGGTGTCCGATCCCGGCCCGCCGAGGAGGCCGAAACGCAGGACGAGCCCCTCCGTCCGCGGCTCGCGGCGCGGTTGCGATCGCTCTTCGAGCGCGCGATGCCGCCCGCCGAACCGGCGGAAACGCCGAGCGGCCCGGTGCTGCGCCCGCTGCGCACCCGGCGTCCGCCCGAACCCGCCGAAACGCCACGGGCGGAGCCGACGGCCGCTGCGACGGTGGAGGAGCGGCGGCGACGGCCGGCCCGCCCCGCTCCGGCTCCGATGCCCGCCGAATCCGAGGTCCCGGCCGAGCCGGCCGCATCCCTCCGCACCGACACGGGCGGCTTCGTGCTGCCCTCGCTCGATCTCCTCGTGCAGCCCGAGCCCGCGGGCGATCCCGGCCTCTCTCGGGCGGCACTGCAGGAGACTGCCCGCCGGCTCGAGGCCGTGCTCGACGATTTCGGCGTCCGCGGCCAGATCATCGACGTCAAGCCGGGGCCGGTCGTCACCCTCTTCGAGCTCGAGCCCGCTCCGGGCACGCGCTCGCAGCGGGTGATCAGCCTGGCGGACGACATCGCCCGCTCGCTCTCGGCGATCTCGGTGCGGGTCGCGACCGTGCCCGGCCGCAACGTGATCGGCATCGAGCTGCCGAACGAGCGGCGCGCCACCGTCTATCTGCGCGAGCTCCTCGAATCCCCGACCTACACCCGGAGCGACGCGCCGCTCGCGCTCACCCTCGGCAAGGACATCGCCGGCCAGCCCGTGATCGTCGATCTCTCGCGCATGCCGCATCTCTTGATCGCCGGCACCACCGGTTCGGGCAAGTCGGTGGCGATCAACGCGATGATCCTCTCGCTCCTCTATCGTCTGACGCCGGCGCAGTGCCGGATGATCATGATCGACCCGAAGGTCATCGAACTCTCGGTCTACGAGGACATCCCCCATCTGCTCGCGCCTGTGGTGACCGAGCCGCACAAGGCCGTGGTGGCCCTCAAATGGGTCGTCCGCCAAATGGACGAGCGCTACCGGCTCATGTCGCACCTCGGCGTGCGCGACATCTTCGCGTTCAACCGCCGCATCCATCAGGCGCTCGCCCGCGGCGAGACACTCGTCCGGCGGGTCCGCACCGGCTTCGAGCCCGGTACCGGGCTGCCGATCATGGAGGATCAGCCGATCGAGATGCGGCCCTTGCCGCTCATCGTCGTCATCGTCGACGAGGTGGCCGACCTCATGCTCACCGCCGGCAAGGAGATCGAGCACTGCATCCAGCGGCTCTCGCAGAAGGCACGAGCGGCCGGTGTCCATTTGATCGTCGCGACCCAGCGCCCCTCGGTCGACGTGCTCACCGGCGTCATCAAGGCCAATCTGCCCTCCCGCATCAGCTTCCGCGTCTCCTCGAAGATCGACAGCCGCACCGTGCTCGGTGACGCCGGTGCCGAGCAGCTCCTCGGCCAGGGTGACATGCTCTGCCTCATGACCGGCGACCGCATCGTCCGCGTGCACGGGCCCCTCGTGACCGACGGCGAGGTCGAGGCGGTGGTCCGCCACCTCAAGGCGCAGGGGGCGCCCGACTACCAGGACGGCGTCACCGAGGAGATCGACGAGGGCGAAGTCGCGGCCGGGCCCGGGCCGGCCGGACCGCTCTTCGGTGCCGCCGCCGAGGCCGGCGAGAACGATCGGCTCTACGCCCAGGCGGTCGAGATCGTCGCCCGCGACGGCAAGGCCTCGACGAGCTACCTGCAGCGCAAGCTCGCGATCGGCTACAACAGTGCCGCCAAGCTGATCGAGCGCATGGAGAAGGAGGGCCTCGTGAGTGCCGCCGACCATGTCGGCCGCCGGCAGGTCCTCATGGGCCGCGGAGGCGTCGATGGCACCGAGCCGACCCGGCTCTAGATCCACCGAGCCTGCTGCTCGGCTCGGATCGCGGCTGCGGCGGCGCTCTCCGATGCCCGGGCGGCCTCGGAGCTGCTGACGTGGCGAGCCGCCGTCGCTTCGTTCTCGCCGCCGCCGCGATCCTCTGGGGTGCTCCGGTCGCAGCCGCACTACCGCCCGCGGATCGCGAGGCCGTCGCCCGGATCGAGGCTTGGCTGCAGGGCGTCACCACGCTGCGCGCCCGCTTCACCCAGCTCGCCCCCGACGGGAAGATGAGCACCGGTCGGGTCTTTCTCCACCGGCCGGGGCGGCTGCGCTTCGACTACGATCCGCCCTCTCGGGTCCAGCTCATCGCCACCGATTGGCGGCTGATCTTCGTCGACTGGGCCGCGCGTCAGGTCAACGTCCTGCCGCTCTCGCAGACCCCGCTCGCCTTCCTGCTCGACGAGCAGGTGCGGCTCTCCGGTCCGCTCGAGGTGCGCGGCGTGCAGCGCCGCGCCGGCGAGATCGCCCTCGAGGTCGTCCGCACCGAGGAGCCCGACCAGGGTCGGGTGGTGCTGGTCTTCGCCGAGCAGCCGCTCGAGCTGCGGCGCTGGGCGGTGACCGATCCGCAGGGGCTCACGACTACCGTGCTGATCGAGGAGCCGGAATACGGCGTCGCCCTCGACCCCGCTTTGTTCCGTTTCCGCGACCCCCAGATCTTCGGCTGGCCGGAGGGTTGATCTCCGGCGGTTCGCCCGACCGGCGGTCCCTACCACAGCCGCTCGGCGATGATGTGCTCCTGTTCGAGTTCCCGCGCCATCCGGCCGACTTCCTCGTAGGGCAGATCGCGCGCCGTGAGCACGCCCACGAGCTTACCGCCCTCGACCACGGGCAGGCAGCGGAAGCTGCCCTCGTCCATCACCCGGATCGCCTCGCGGATCGGCGCATCGGCGCCGATCGTCACGGGGTTCGGCGTCATCGCCTTCTCGACCGGGAAGCGGGCCGGATCGTGACCGGCAGCCACGACCCGCATGAGGAGGTCGCGTTCGGTGAAGATGCCGACGAGCCGCTCGCCGTCGCAGACCAGAACGTGGCCGCAGCGGTTCGCGGCCATCCGCCGGCAGGCCTCGCGAACGCTCTCGCCGGGCGCGCAGCGCACCGTAGCCTCGGACATGATCTCGCGCACGGGACGGAGGGGCACGGGTGGATCTCCTCGAGCTCTCGATCGAATGCCGAGCATGCCCTGCCCACTCGAGGCTGCCAACGCGGCCGGCCGGCGCAGCCCGGGACTCGCACCGCCTCAGCGATGGGCCGATCGACGCAGCCGGGCCACCAGGCGGAACAGCGCGTGGGCGATGATCGCGACGATCAGGAGCCCCAGGCTCCACGCGATCGTTCGATCCGCGCCGACGGGCCGTGTCGCCCCGATGACGTAGTGCGCAGCCATTAGCCCCGCATTGGCGAAGCCGTCGCGAACGGTTCCGGCATCGGGCACGTGTCGCCAGAGGCCGGTCACGAGCGCGGTCGATCGCCGGTGGCAATCGACGCAACCTTCGGCCGCGCGCCCCGTCAGGAGATCGTGAGGGGAGGAGCGGAACCGGCT
>DAIOUO010000127.1:0-9062 GCA_036759485.1 Geminicoccaceae bacterium
GATCAG
Source organism: Geminicoccaceae bacterium (assembly GCA_036759485.1). GTDB lineage: Bacteria > Pseudomonadota > Alphaproteobacteria > Geminicoccales > Geminicoccaceae > JANXAZ01. The sequence goes on from DAIOUO010000127.1 coordinate 7, forward strand.
TTGAGCGGGCGTACCGCGGGCTCGGTGGCGGGTGCCGCGGGCACGGCCGGCGGGGCGACAGCCACGGGCTCCGGCTCGGCCGGGATCGGCTCCGGCATGCGTTCGAGGGCGAGGCGGAGGACCTCGTCGACCGTCACCACGGGCACGATCTCGAGCTGCTTCTTCACGTTGTCCGGGATCTCGGCGAGATCCTTCTCGTTGTCCTTCGGGATGATGACGGTCTTGATACCGCCCCGAAGGGCCGCGAGAAGCTTCTCCTTGAGCCCTCCGATCGGCAGGACACGGCCTCTGAGCGTGACCTCGCCGGTCATGGCGACGGTCGCCTTGACCGGGATCCGGGTCAGCACCGAGACGATCGAGGTGACCATCGCGATGCCGGCCGAGGGCCCGTCCTTGGGGGTCGCCCCTTCCGGCACGTGGATGTGGATGTCGACCTTGTCGAAGGTCTCGGGCTTGACGCCGAGGTCGAGAGCGCGCGAGCGGACCCAGGAGCGGGCCGCCTGGACCGACTCCTGCATGACGTCGCCGAGCTTGCCGGTGATCGTCATCTTGCCCTTGCCGGGGACGGTCACCGCCTCGATCGAGAGCAGCTCGCCGCCGACCTCGGTCCAGGCGAGGCCCGTCGTGACGCCGATCTGGCTCTCGCTCTCCGCCTCGCCGAAGCGGTAGCGGCGCACGCCCGCGTACTTGTCGAGGTTGCGGCGGGTGATCTTCACCGACTTCTTGCCGTCGACCAGGATCTCGCGCAGCGACTTCCTCGCGAGATTGGCGAGCTCGCGCTCGAGGTTCCGGACACCCGCCTCGCGCGTGTAGTACCGGATCAGGTCGACGAGCGCCTCGTCGGTGATCGACCACTCCTCGTCCTTGAGCCCGTGCTGCTTGCGCTGCTTGGGGATCAAATGGCGCTTGGCGATCTCGAGCTTCTCGTCCTCGGTGTAGCCGGGGATGCGGATGACCTCGAGCCGGTCGAGGAGCGGCTGCGCCATCCGCAGCGTGTTCGCCGTGCAGACGAACATCACGTCCGAGAGGTCGTAATCGACCTCGAGATAGTGGTCGTTGAAGTTGGCGTTCTGCTCGGGATCGAGGACCTCCAGGAGTGCGGAGGACGGATCACCCCGGAAATCGGCGCCCAGCTTGTCGATCTCGTCGAGCATGAAGAGCGGGTTCGAGCTCTTCGCCTTCTTCATGCTCTGGATGATCTTGCCGGGCATGGAGCCGATATAGGTCCGGCGATGGCCACGGATCTCGGCCTCGTCGCGCACGCCACCCAGGCTCACGCGGACGAAGTTGCGGCCGGTGGCCTTGGCGAGCGAGCGGCCGAGCGAGGTCTTGCCGACACCCGGTGGCCCCACCAGGCACAGGATCGGGCCCTTCATCTTGTCGACCCGCTGCTGGACGGCGAGGTACTCGATGATCCGCTCCTTGACCTTCTCCAGGCCGTAATGGTCGGCGTCCAGGATCTCCTGGGCCTTCTTGAGGTCGGTCGAGACCTTGGTCCGCTTCTTCCAGGGGATGGAGAGCAGCCAGTCGAGATAGTTGCGGACGACGGTGGCCTCGGCCGACATCGGGCTCATGGTCCGCAGCTTCTTGAGCTCGGCCTTGGCCTTCTCGCGGGCCTCTTTGGAGAGCTTGGTCTTCTTGATGCGCTCCTCGAGCTCGCCGAGCTCGTCCTTGCCGTCCTCGAGCTCGCCCAGCTCCTTCTGGATCGCCTTCATCTGCTCGTTGAGGTAATATTCGCGCTGGGTCTTCTCCATCTGGCGCTTGACCCGCGTGCGGATCCGCTTCTCCACCTGGAGGACCGAGATCTCCCCTTCCATGAAGGCGTAGAGCCGCTCGAGCCGCTCGGCGAGCGAGGTGGTCTCGAGGAGCTCCTGCTTCTCGGGGATCTTGAGGCTCAGATGCGCGGCGATCGTGTCGGCGAGCTTGCCCGGCTCGTCGATCTGCTGGAGGCTCACCAGGACCTCGGGCGGGACCTTCTTGTTGAGCTTGATGTACTGCTCGAACTGGCTGGTCACCGCGCGCGCCAGCGCCTCGATCTCGCGCGGGTCGCTCGGCCGGTCGGGCAGGAGCTCGGCGCGGACCTGGAAGAAACGCGGGTTGTCGATGAAGCTCGTGATCTGGGCGCGGGCCTGCCCCTCGACGAGCACCTTGACGGTGCCGTCCGGCAGCTTCAACAGCTGCAGCACGCTCGAGACCGTGCCGACGCGGTAGATGTCGTCGCGGCCGGGATCGTCCTGGGCGGCGTTCTTCTGGGCGACGAGCAGGATCTGCTTGTCGTCCTTCATCACCTCCTCGAGGGCGTGGATCGACTTCTCTCGGCCGACGAACAGCGGCACGATCATGTGCGGGAAGACGACGATGTCCCTGAGCGGAAGGACGGGGAAGATCGCGCTCGCGGGCTGTTCGCTCATGCTACCTCTCGTGGACCGCGACGCCGCGCGGTCCGGCTGGATACGGCTTCAAGGTGGCCCGCGGGGGCGGCGCTTTCAAGGAAGCGGGGCGGCCGGCCCGCCTCGACCCGCGGTGCCGAACAGCCAGCCGAGATAGAGGGCGTAGCCCGCGAGCAGACAGGCCCCCTCGCGCCTGCCGATCCGCCAGCCGGTGAGCGCGAACAGGATGAGGGCGGCGGTCGCGGCGAGCATCACCGGCAGGTCGACGGCGAGCAAGGCGGGCGGCACCGGAAGCGGGCTCGCGAGCGCGGTGACACCCAAGATTCCCAGCAGGTTGTAGATGTTGGAGCCGACCACGTTGCCGTAGGCGAGCTCGGTCTGACCGCGGAAGGCGGCGACCAGCGAAGTGGCGAGCTCGGGCAGCGAGGTACCGACCGCGACGAGCGTGAGGCCGATCACGAGCTCGCTCACGCCGAGGCCACGGGCGAGCGTCACCGCACCGTCGATCAAGAGCGCGGCGCCCAGGACGGTGGCGACGATCCCGCCCACCGCCAACGGGATCGCGACGCGGATCCGGAGCGGGCGGGCGCCGTCCTTGAGCTCGCCCTCGGCCTCGAGAATCGCGCCCCATTCGTCGGGCCGGGCCTTCTCGGCCCGGTAGGTCGCGACGGTGTAGAGCACCACGAGGCCGAGGAGCAGGAGGCCGGCGATGCGATCGACCTCGCCGGTGGCGGCCAGGCCGGTGGCCGCCAGCGCCGAGATCGCGAGGGCGAGCGCGTCGCGGCGGAAGGAGCGCGGCTCGATCCGCACGGGTGCGACGAGCACGGCGAGCGCCAGGATCAGGAGCACGTTGGCGATGTTGGAGCCGACCACGTTGCCGAGGGCGACATCGGGCACGCCCGCCAAGGCGGCCTCGAGCGAGGCGACGAGCTCCGGGGTGGAGGTGCCGTAGCCCACGAGGGTGAGGCCGATGATCAAGGGCGACACGCCGAGCCGGCGGGCGATCGCTACCGCACCGCGCACGAGCGCCTCGCCGCCGCCGAGCAGGAGGACCATACCGGCGAGGATATCGAGGAGCGCGATCACGCTTCCGCCCGGCCCGGCCGACCGCCACGCGCCGGAAGCGGAAGGGTGCCCGCCCGCCGCCCGGCGGCGCCGATCACGAGGCGGAGGAGACGCCGGCCTTCTGCTCGGCGTAGATCATGAGGGGCTTCGCCCGACCCTCGGCGACCTCGCGGTTGATCACGACCTCGCTCACGCCGACGAGCGAGGGCAGCTCGAACATGGTGTCGAGGAGGATCGCCTCCATGATCGAGCGCAGGCCGCGGGCGCCGGTCTTGCGCTGGATCGCCCGCTCGGCGATCGCCTTCAAGGCATCCTCGGTGAAGGTGAGCTTCACCCCCTCCATCTCGAACAGCCGCTGATACTGCTTGACCAGCGCGTTCTTGGGCTCCTTGAGGATCTTGATGAGCGCCGGGATGTCGAGGTCGTGGAGGGTGGCGATCACCGGCAGACGGCCGATGAATTCGGGGATGAGGCCGAACTTCAAGAGATCGTCCGGCTCCACCTCGCGCAGGACCTCGCCGGTGCGGCGATCGTCGGGACCGCTGACCTCGGCGCCGAAGCCCATCGACCGCTGCTTGCCGCGGGCGGCGATGATCTTCTCGAGGCCCGCGAAGGCGCCGCCGCAGATGAACAGGATGTTGGTCGTGTCGACCTGCAGGAACTCCTGCTGGGGATGCTTGCGGCCACCTTGCGGCGGGACGCTCGCGATCGTGCCCTCGATGATCTTGAGGAGCGCCTGCTGCACCCCCTCGCCCGAGACGTCGCGGGTGATCGAGGGGTTCTCGCTCTTGCGGGAGATCTTGTCGACCTCGTCGATGTAGACGATGCCGCGCTGCGCCCGCTCCACGTTGTAGTCGGCGGCCTGGAGCAGCTTGAGGATGATGTTCTCGACGTCCTCGCCGACATAGCCCGCTTCGGTCAGCGTGGTGGCGTCCGCCATGGTGAACGGCACGTCGAGGATGCGAGCGAGCGTCTGGGCGAGCAGAGTCTTGCCGCAGCCCGTGGGGCCGATCAGCAGGATGTTCGACTTGGCGAGCTCGACATCGCCGCCCTTGTTGCCGTGCGCCAGTCGCTTGTAGTGATTGTGCACGGCCACCGAGAGGACGCGCTTGGCGTACTCCTGGCCGATCACGTAATCGTCGAGAACGGCCTTGATCTCGGCCGGAGTCGGGACCCCGGCACGACTCTTGGCGACCGCGCTCTTGTTCTCCTCGCGGATGATATCCATGCACAGCTCGACGCATTCATCGCAGATGAATACGGTCGGGCCGGCGATGAGCTTCCTGACCTCGTGCTGGCTCTTCCCGCAGAAGGAGCAATAGAGGGTGTTCTTCGAGTCGCCGCTGCCCTTGGACATCATCCAACCGTCCCACGCGGTCCTGAAGAAGATGGTAGCGGCGCCCGCGGGGGTGCACAACCCGCGACGCGAAGGCGCACCGGCCCGCCCTGCCCCGGCGCGGGTCAGCCGCCGAGATTGCCGCGCAGAAGACGCCGCCAGAGGACCGGCGCCAGGAGCGCCGAGACGGCGAGCGCCAAGAGGGTGGCCGAGAGCGGACGGGTCAAGAGGACCGTCGGATCGCCCTGCGATATCGTGAGCGCCCGGCGCAGCTCCTGCTCGGCCAGGGGTCCGAGGATCATGCCGATGACGACGGGCGCGGTCGGGACGTCGAACAGACGCATGACGAACCCCACGAGGCCGATCGCGTAGAGCAGCACGAGGTCGATCGGCGACTGGCTGATGCCGTAGGTGCCGACCGTCGCGAAGACGAGGATGCCGGCGTAGAGGAGCGGCTGCGGGATCTTGAGCACGCGCACCCAGATGCCGACGAGCGGCAGGTTGAGAGCGAGGAGCAGCAGATTGCCGATGTAGAGGCTGGCGATCAGGCCCCACACCAGCTGCGGCTGGTTCTCCATCAACAGCGGGCCCGGATTGATGCCGTAGCTCTGGAAGGCCGAGAGCACGATGGCGGCGGTGGCCGAGGTCGGCAGGCCGAGGGTGAGCATGGGCACGAGCACGCCTGCCGCCGAGGCGTTGTTGGCGGCCTCGGGGCCGGCCACCCCCTCGATCGCTCCCTTGCCGAACTCCTCCGGCCGGCGGGAGAGGCGCCGCTCGAGCCAGTAGGAGAGGAAGGTCGGGACCTCGGCGCCACCGGCCGGCAGAGCCCCGATCGGAAAGCCGATGAGGGCGCCCCGCAGCCAGGCCGGCCAGGAGCGCCGCCAATCTTCCCGTGACAGCCAGAGCGAGCCCTCGACCGGCACGATCGAAGCCCGACGCAGGCTCGCCCGGTGGGCGAGCCAGAGGGTCTCGCCCACGGCGAACAAGCCCACGCAGACGACGATGACGTTGATCCCGTCGAGCAGCTCCGGAAGGCCGAAGGTGAAGCGGGCCTGGCCGGTCTGCAGATCCACGCCCACGAGGCCGAGCCAGATGCCGAAGGCGAGAGCCGCGAGCCCGCGCAGCGGCCGGCTGCCCAGGGTCGCGGAGACCGTGACGAAGGCCAGGATCATCAAGGAGAAATAGTCGGCCGGGCCGAAGGCGAGGGCGAGCTCGACCACCGTGGGTGCCAAGAAGGTGAGGCCGATCGTGCCGATCGTGCCGGCCACGAAGGAGCCGATCGCGGCCGTGGCGAGCGCCTGCCCGCCGCGGCCGGCGAGCGCCATGCGGTGCCCCTCGAGGGCGGTGATGATGGTGGCGCTCTCGCCCGGCGTGTTGAGCAGGATGGAGGTGGTCGAGCCGCCGTACATGGCGCCGTAGTAGATGCCGGCGAAGAGGATGAAGGCTGCGGTCGCCTCGACCGTGTAGGTGATCGGCAGGAGAAGCGCGATCGTGAGCGCCGGCCCGAGTCCCGGCAGCACGCCCACGAAGGTGCCGAGCGTGACGCCGAGAAAGCCCCAGAGCAGGTTGGTGGGCTGGAGCGCCACGAGGAAGCCCTGGCCGAGGGCGGCGAGCGTCTCCACGGGCCGCGCCTACGACCCGCCGCCCAGGAGATCCTCGACGAGACCGCCGCCGAAGCGGACGCCGAGGAGGCGGCTGAAGCCCAGGAAGACGAGGGTGGCGAGGAGGAGGCCGATCGCCAGGTCGCGCAAGGGCCGCCGCGAGCCGAAGCCGCGCGCCACACAGAGGAAGAGGAGGCTCGAGGCGAGCACGAAGCCGAGGCTGCGGATCGACGCGACGTTGGCGAAAAGGCCGAGCCCCACCCAGCCCACGGCCCGCCGGTCGACCGGCTCGCCGGCGAAATCCTCGGGCGAGAGGTGGCCCGTGAGCGCCTGGATCAGGAGGAGGAGGCCCGACAGGCCGAGCAGTGCCGCCACGGCGAACGGGAAGACGCGCGGGCCCACGACGGCGTAGGCCGATTGCGGGATCCGCGCGGCCTCGATCGCCACGACCGCGGCGAGGGCGAGAATAGCGAGGGCGAAGGCGATCCCGGCGCGCCGGCCGGGCATCCTCGCCGCGGTCACGCTCAGGCGAGGCCCAGGCTCTCGAGGATGGCCCCGATGCGGACGATCTCCTCGGCCACGAACTCGGCGAAAGGTTGGCCGGTCAACAGGATGCCGGTCCAGTCGCGCTTGGCGAGCTCGGCCTTCCAGGCATCGGTGGCGGCCATGGTCTCGACCAGGCGGACGAGGGCTTTCACCTGCTCGGGCTCGAGGCCGGGCGGGGCGAACACGCCGCGCCAGTTGAAGAGCTCGACGTCGATCCCCTTCTCCTTGAGGGTCGGCAGGTCGATGCCCGGCTGACGTTTGTCGGCCGAGATGGCGAGCGCCCGCATCTTGCCGGCCCTGACCTGTTCGGCGAACTCGCCCCAGCCCGACACACCGGCCGTGACCTGGTTACCGAGGATCGCCGCCTGGGCGGCACCGCCGCCGGCAAACGCGACATAGGCGACGGCCTTGGGGTCGACCCCCACGGCCTTGGCGATCAGGCCCACCAGGATGTGATCGGTGCCGCCGGCCGAGCCGCCGGCCCAGGAGACCGAGCCGGGGTTGGCCTTGAAGGCGGCGATCAGGCTCTCGAGACTGTGGTGCGGCGAGGCGGCGGGCACGACGATCGCCTCGAACTCGCCGGTCAGCCGGGCGATGGGCGTGGTGGCCTGCAGGCCGACCGGTGCCTTGTTGGCGATCACGGCACCGACCATGACCATGCCGCCGATCATGAGCGCGTTGGGCCGGCCCCTCCATTGATTGACGAACTGCGGCAGGCCGACGGTGCCGCCGGCACCCGGCACGTTGGTGATCTGCACGCCCTTGACCAGGCCGGCACCGCGCAGCACGGCCTCCATGGTCCGCGCGGTCTGATCCCAGCCGCCGCCGGGCGCCGCCGGGACGAAGAGCTGGAGCTGGTCGATCGCCGCGAGCGCCGGCCGGGACCGCGCCCCCGCGAGGAGCCCGAGCGCCCCGAGACCACCCACCGTCGCCGCACGCCTGGTCCAGCCCTGCATGCCCGCCTCCCCTCCCCGGGCCCCGGAGCCCGGGCCGTCGCGGTTGACGCTGTCTCCCTTCGCCCTTAGCTGGCCCAGGAATTCCCTGCAACGGTTCGGAGCCCGGCTTGGCGGACCTTCTCGCGGGCGTGCGGGTCCTCGATCTCACGAACGTCCTGACCGGCCCGTACTGCACCTATCTCTTGGCGCAGCTCGGTGCCGACGTGATCAAGGTCGAGCAGCCCGGCCGCGGCGATCTCGCCCGCCGGCTCGGAGCCGACCCCGAGCTCAACCGACAGGGCCTCGGCGCGTCCTTCCTCGCTCAGAACGCCGGCAAGCGCTCCTTGACGCTCGATCTCAAGACCGCAGAGGGCAGGGCGATCCTGGAACGGCTCGCGAGCGGCGCCGACGTCCTGGTCGAGAATTTCCGGCCCGGGGTGATGGAACGGCTCGGGCTCGGGCCGGGCCGGCTGCGCAGCCTCGCCCCGCGCCTCGTCTGGTGCTCGATCTCGGGCTTCGGTGCCGACGGTCCGCTCGCCGCGAGCCCGGCCTACGACCAGATCGTGCAGGGGCTGAGCGGGCTCATGGCGATCACCGGCGACGCCTCGAGCGCACCCTTGCGGGTGGGCTTTCCGGTCGCCGACACGATCGGCGGCCTCACGGCCGCCTTCGCGGTGGTGGCGGCCCTCTTCCGTCGCGAGTGCACGGGGGTGGGCGAGACGATCGACGTCTCGATGCTCGAGGCCGTGCTCTCGGCCATGGGTTGGCCGGTCTCGAACTGGCTGATCGCCGGCAAGAGACCCGAACCTTCCGGCAACGAGAACCCGACCGCGGCCCCTTCGGGTACCTTCCGCACCGGGGCCGGGCTCCTCAACATCGCCGCCAACGAGCAGAGCCAGTTCGAAGCGCTCTGCGCGGTCCTGGGCCGGCCCGATCTCGCGGCCGACCCGCGCTTTTCCGAGCGGGAGGCGCGCAAGAGCCACCGCGCGGCGCTGAAAGCGGAACTCGAGGCGACCCTCGCCCGCGCCGATGCGGCGAGCTGGGCGCGCCGGCTCGGCGAAGCGGGCGTGCCCGCGGGCCCCGTGCTGTCGCTCGAGGAGGCGCTCGAACAGGAGCAGATCCGGGCGCGCGCGGCGATCCGCGCGGTGCCGGCCCCCGCCCCGCTCGAGGGTCTCCTTCGGCT
>DAIOUO010000128.1:0-9032 GCA_036759485.1 Geminicoccaceae bacterium
GGTCCAGGGGAAGCACCAGCCGTTGCAGTGGAACATCGGCAGCGTCCAGAGATAGACCGGCGCCTTCGGCAGGCTCCAGACCAGGACGTTGCCGATCGCGTTCAAATACGCACCACGATGATGGTAGACGACTCCCTTCGGGTTGCCGGTGGTGCCGGACGTGTAGTTGAGAGCGATCGCCTGCCACTCGTCCGCCGGCAAGAGTGGCGCGAAGGACGGATCGCCCTCGGCGAGCAGGGCCTCGTATTCGAGGGCGCCGAGCCGCTCGCCGCCGGGGCCCTCCCGGTCGACGATGTCGACCACCAAGGGCTTGCGGGCGCACCGGGCGAGCGCCTCCTTGATCACGGGCGCGTATTCGGTGTCGGTCAGAAGAACCTCGGCCTCGCCGTGCTCCAGGATGAAGGCGATCGTGCCGGGATCGAGCCGCGTGTTGAGTGCGTTGAGCACGGCCCCGGCCATCGGCACGCCGAAATGGGCCTCGAGCAGTGCGGGGACGTTCGGCGCCATCACCGCCACCGTTCTTCCCGGTCGTACGCCGCGGCGGACCAGCGCCGAGGCGAGCCGCCGGCAGCGCTCCCGAAGGCCCCGATAGTCGAGCCGGTACGCACCGTGGACCACGGCGAGCGCGTCGGGGCGGACGTCGGCCGTCCGCTCGAGGAACAGGATCGGTGTCAAAGGCGCGTGGTTGGCCTCGCACCGATCGAGGCCCATGGCGAAGATCCCCTCCTCGGCGTAACGGCTGGCTTCGAGCATGCTGCCTCTCCCCGTACGGCGCCGCCCCGGCTGCGGCGGGTCGAGCGGCGGTCGCCTCCGCATGTCGCACCGCCGCCGGGCGGGTCAAGGCGAGGAGGAGCGACCGCTTGCCGGGTGCGCCACGGCCCGACTATGACGCGATATCAGGATCGCGGAGCGCTACTTTAGGGAGAGAGCGGCCATGGACCGTGCAACCGAGAGGGGCCCGCTCGTCCCGGTCCTCCTGGCCGGCGGCTCGGGCACCCGCCTGTGGCCGGTGAGCCGCGCGGCTTTCCCCAAGCATCTGGTCGAGCTCGTGGGCGAGGAATCCCTCCTGCAGGCCACCGCCCGCCGGGTGCTCCGGGTCGCGCCGGCCGAGCGGGTGGTCACCGTCGCGGCCGCCGGCCAGGCCGTCCTGGTCCGACGCCAGCTCGCCCAGATCCACGGTGCTCTCCTCCGCCATCTCCTGCTCGAGCCGGAGCCGCGCAACACGGCCGCGGCCGTGGGGCTCGCCGCGCGCCACGCGGCCGCCCGGATCGCGGGCGACGCCATTCTCTGGGTCTGCCCCTCGGACCATCTCGTTCGCACGCCGGAGGTGCTGATCGGCGCGCTCGAAAGGGCCCTGCCGCTCGCCGCCGCGGGTCGGATCGTCACCTTCGGCATCGCCCCGACCCGCCCCGAGACGGGCTTCGGCTGGATCGCTCGCGGCGAGCCGCTCGAGGCCCCGGGCACCTTCGCTGTCCGCCGTTTCGTCGAGAAGCCGCCTCGGGCCGAAGCCGAAGCGATGTTGGCGGCGGGCGGGCACGACTGGAACAGCGGCATGTTCGTCATGCGAGCCGACGTGCTGCTCGACGAGCTCGCCCGGTTCGAGCCGGTACTCGCCCGCGAGCTCGAGGCGCTCGAGGCGAGCCATCGAGCGAACTCGGAGGGCCTCGTCGACGCCGGGCTGTTCGCCCGCCTGCCCGCCTTGCCGATCGACAAGGCGGTGATGGAGCGTTCGGCGCGCATGGCCGTGGTGCCCTGCGATCCCGGCTGGTCCGATGTCGGCTCCTGGCACGCCCTCTGGGAACTCATGGGCAAGGACGAGCACGGCAACGTCGTATCGGGTGATGTCGCGCTGTCCGGCTGCCGGGACAATTTCGTCAAGGCCGACCATCGCCTGGTGACCCTCGCCGGGGTCCGTGGGCTCGCCGTGATCGAGACGGCGGATGCGATCCTCGTCGCCGACCGCGCGGACGGCGAAGCGGTCAAGCAGCTCGTCTCGACGCTCGCCCGGGCCGGACGCCGAGAGACCGTCTGCCACGCCCGGGAGGTTCGGCCCTGGGGCGGGTTCACGACTCTCCTGCAGCGGCCGGGCCTCAAGATCCGCGAGGTCGAGCTCGACCCCTCGGCGAGCCTCACCCTGCAACGGCATGCCGGCCGCGACGAGCACTGGCTCGTCGTGAGCGGCCGGGCCGCGGTGCGCCTCGGCGACCGCTTGCTCGAGCTCGGACCCGGCGATTCGCTGAAGGTCGAGCGCGGTGTGCTGCATCGTTTGGCGAATGCGGGAAGCGAGCCCCTCCGCCTCGTCGAGATCCAGCTCGGCGAGATCCTGGACGAAAGCGCGACCGAGCGTCTCGCCGGCGACTGAGCCCGCAGGTGGAATCGACGCGAGGGCCGTGCTCCGCTAGATGCGGCTCGGGGCCGCCGCGCCGCGGCCGTCGCGCGTGTGCCCGTGATCAGCGAGCGAGCGATGAGAGAGCCGGAGTTCCACCGCATTCGCCGCCTGCCACCCTACGTGTTCGCCGAGGTCAACCAGATGAAGGCCGCGGCGCGCGCCGCAGGTCGCGACATCATCGACCTCGGCATGGGTAACCCGGACACGCCGACCCCGCGCCACATCGTCGACAAGCTGATCGAGACGGCACGGGACCCCAAGGCGCATCGCTACTCCACCTCGCGCGGGATACCCGGATTGCGGCGGGCGCTCGCGGCCTACTACGAGCGCCGCTTCGGCGTGCGGCTCGACCCCGAGACCGAGGTCTGCGTGACGCTCGGATCGAAAGAGGGCCTCGCGAATCTCGCCCAGGCCATCACCGCACCCGGCGACACGATCCTCGTCCCCAATCCATCCTATCCGATCCATCCTTACGGCTTCATGATCGCCGGGGCGGCGATCCGCCACGTTCCTTTCGGACCGGGCATCGACCTCGTGGCGGAGTTCGCCCACGCCTACGAGCACACGGTTCCGGCACCGTCCGTGATGGTGCTGAACTTCCCGTCGAACCCGACCGCACTCACCTGCGATCTCGACTTCTACAAGGAGGCGGTGCGGTTCGCGCGCGAGCGCGAGATGTTCATCCTCTCGGACATCGCCTACGCCGAAATCTGGTTCGAGGGCCCGCCGCCGCCCTCGATCCTCGAGGTCGAAGGTGCCAAGGACGTCGCCGTCGAGTTCAGCTCGCTCTCCAAGACCTATTCGATGCCGGGTTGGCGGATCGGCTTCGCGGCCGGCAACCGCCGGCTGATCGGCGCGCTCGCCCGGATCAAATCCTACCTCGACTACGGCGCCTTCACCCCCATCCAGGTCGCGGCGACCGCCGCCCTGAACGGCCCGCAGGACTGCGTCGAGCAGCTCCGCAACCTCTATCGGGAGCGCCGCGACGTGCTGGTCGAAGGCCTCGCCAAGGCGGGTTGGCCGGTGCCGAGACCGACCGCCTCGATGTTCGTCTGGGCGCCGCTTCCGGAACCCATGCGGGCCATGGGATCGCTCGCCTTCGCCAAGCTCCTGCTCGAGGAGGCCGAGGTGGCGGTGGCTCCCGGTATCGGCTTCGGGGAGTACGGCGAGGGGTACGTGCGGATGGCGCTGGTCGAGAACAAACACCGGCTGCGCCAGGCGGTCCGTTCCATCCGGGCGGTCCTCGCCCGCCACGGTGTGAGCCAGCCGGCGCGGGTCAAGGCCCCCGCCCTCGCGGTGGCCTGAGCCGTGGGCGAGCCGCTGCGCGTCGGGATCGCCGGCCTCGGCACGGTCGGCTGCGGCGTGGTCGACCTGCTGCGCCGCAACGAAGACCTGCTGGCCCGCCGAACCGGGCGTCCCATCCGGATCGTCGCCGTGTCGGCGCGCGATCCCGCGCGGCCGCGCCCGGTCGCCCTCGATGGATTCCGCTGGCATCCGGATGCGCGCGGTCTGGCCGAGGACCCCGAAGTGGACGTCGTCTGCGAGCTGATCGGAGGGGCCGACGGCATCGCTCTCGAGCTCGCCCGCCGCGCGCTCGCGGGAGGGCGGCCCTTGGTGACCGCGAACAAGGCGATGCTCGCCCACCACGGCGCCGAGCTCGCCCGGCTCGCCGAATCGCGGGGCGTCGCCCTCGCCTTCGAGGCAGCGGTCGCGGGCGGCATCCCGATCGTCAAGGCCCTGCGCGAAGGCCTCGCGGCCAACCGGATCCGCCGGATCTACGGCATCCTCAACGGTACCTCGAACTACATCCTCACGGTGATGCGCGAGACGGGTCGGGACTTCGCCGACGTGCTCGCCGAGGCGCAGGCCCTGGGCTATGCCGAAGCCGACCCGAGCTTCGACGTCGACGGCATCGACGCCGCCCACAAACTGTCTCTGCTCGCAGCGCTCGCTTTCGGCGGTCGTCCGCGCTTCGACGCCATCCACATCGAGGGGATCCGCCACGTCGCCGCGGTCGACATCGCCTTTGCCGAGGAGCTCGGCTATCGGATCAAGCTCTTGGGCGTCGCCCGGATGACCGAAGCGGGCCTCGAGCAGCGGCTGCATCCCTGCATGGTCCCGAAGGACGCGCCGATCGCCCAGGTCGAGGGGGTCTTCAACGGCATCGTGGCGGAATGCGAGGACGCCGGGCCGGTCGTCCACGAGGGACGCGGGGCCGGCGCCGGGCCCACTGCGTCCGCGGTCGTGGCCGATCTGGTCGACATCGCCCGTGGTGTGCGGCTGCCGGTGCTCGGCGTGCCCGCCTCCGAGCTCGTCGACCACCGTCCGGCGCCGATGAGTGCGCATCGAGGCAGCTACTACATCCGGCTCATGGTCGTGGATCGACCGGGCGTGCTGGCCGATATCGCGGCTGTCCTGCGGGACCACGAGGTCTCGATCGAGGCCTTGATCCAGCGGGCCCGCAACCCCGGCCAGGCGGTTCCGATCGTGCTCACGTCGCACGAGACGACGGAAGCCGCCATGACAGCCGCGTTGGCCCGCATCGCCACGCTCGCGGCCGTACTGGAGCCGCCCAGGATGATCCGCATCGAGCGGCTCTGAGCCGAAAGAAACGCCCGCGCGAGCCGCGTGGGGAGGGGGGAGCATGGACGAGTATCAGGTGAGCGATCGGAACCTGGCGCTCGACAGCGTACGGGTGACCGAGGCAGCGGCGCTGGCGAGCGCCCGGCTGATGGGTCGTGGCGACGAGAAGGCGGCCGATCAGGCCGCGGTCGATGCGATGCGTCGAGCCCTCAACGTGCTCGACATCGACGGGACGGTCGTCATCGGCGAAGGCGAGCGCGACGAGGCGCCGATGCTCTACATCGGCGAGAAGGTCGGCACGGGTCGCGGACCGAAGATCGACATCGCCCTCGATCCGCTCGAGGGCACCACGATCACCGCCAAGGGCGGGTCGAACGCGATCTCTTGCATCGCCATGGCACCGGCCGGTGGGTTCCTCAACGCCCCCGACATCTACATGGACAAGCTCGCGGTCGGCGGTGGCCTGCCGCCGAAGCTCATCGACATCACCAAGCCCCCGGCCTGGAACCTGGCGCGCCTCGCCGAAGCCAAGGGGGTGGCGGTCGAGGATCTCGTCGTCCTCATTCTCGATCGGCCGCGGCACCAGGAGCTGATCGCCGCGGTCCGGGCGGCAGGCGCGCGGATCCGGCTCATCAGCGACGGCGATGTCGCGGGTGTGATCGCGACCGCGAGGCCGGAGAGCGGCATCGACATCTACATGGGCATCGGCGGTGCGCCCGAGGGCGTGCTCGCGGCGGCCGCACTGCGCTGCATCGGCGGTCAGTTCCAGGGGCGGCTCGTCTTCCGCAGCGACGACGAGCGGGCACGCGCCCGCCGGATGGGGATCACCGACCTCGAGCGCGTCTACGACCTCGAGGACCTCGCCAAGGGCGACGTCATGTTCGCCGCTACCGGCGTGACCGACGGCACCATGCTCAAGGGCGTGAAGCGCATCGGCCAGAAAGTCTTGACCCAATCGATCGTCATGCGGTCCAAGACCGGAACGGTCCGACTCATCGAGGCCGAGCACAACATCACGCTCAAGGCCGGCGTCGTGCCGCATTTCGCCCGTTGAGTGGGGCCGGGGTGATCATCGACGGTACCGTCTCGGGCCGCAGCTGGCGTTTGCGCCCGGCCGACCCGGCGCTCGGCGCGGCGATCGCCCAGCGCTGCGGTCTGCCGGAGATTCTGGGCCGCGTCCTCGCGAGCCGCGGCCTGGAGCCCGCCGACGTGCCGGCCTTTCTCGAACCTCGGCTCAAGGATACCTTGCCGGATCCCTCCCACCTCGCCGACCTCGACCGCGTCGCGTCTCGGCTCGCCGATGCCGTGGTAGAGGGCGAGCGCATCGGCATCATCGGCGACTACGACGTCGACGGCGCCACCTCCACCGCACTCGCCGCCCACTGGCTCGGCGCCCTCGGCATCGTACCCGAGATCGCGATTCCCGACCGTCTGGCCGACGGCTACGGAGCGAACGCGGCGCTCCTCTCGCGGCTCGCCGAGGCGGGCTGTCGGCTCGTGCTGACCCTCGACAACGGGACGAGCGCCTTCGAGGCACTGGCCTTCGCCGCAGCGCAGGGCCAGGAGGTGATCGTCGTCGACCATCACGTCGCCGAGCAGCGGCTGCCGCCGGCTTATGGCATCGTCAACCCGAACCGTCCCGACCAATTCGGCCCGCTCTCGCACCTGGCGGCCGTCGGCGTCACCTTCGTCGTGCTCGCGGCGACGGCCCGGGAGCTCCGGCGCCGTGGTTTCCCTCGGCCCCTGCCCGACCTCCTGGCGCTCCTCGACCTCGTCGCGCTGGGCACGATCTGCGACGTGGTTCCGCTCGACAGCGTCAATCGTGCGCTGGTCCGCCAAGGGCTCAAGGTGGCTGCCCGTGGTGCACGACCGGGTCTCGCCGCGCTGGCCAAGGTGGCCGGGATCGAGACCATCGATCAGAGCTGGCATCTGAGCTTCCTGCTCGGGCCGCGGCTCAACGCCGGAGGCCGGCTCGGGGAGCCGATGCTCGCCACGCGGCTGCTGCTGGCCGAGGAGCCCGGCGAAGCAACGGCGCTCGCGGCGCGGCTGCACGAGCTCAATGGCCGGCGCCAGACACTCGAGCGCAGCATCACCGCGGCGGCGGAGGCCGCCGTCCAGCCGCAGCTCGACGAGGATGCGCCGCTCCTCCTCGCGGCGGGCGAGGCTTGGCATCCGGGCGTCCTCGGCATCGTCGCGAGCCGACTGACCGAGCGCTTCGGCCGGCCGGCGTTCGTGGTCAGCCTGGGCGACGGAATCGCCCGGGGCTCGGGCCGCTCGGTGCCCGGCGTCGACCTCGGTGCCCTGGTGATCGCCGCCAAGCGCGAGGGCCTCCTTCGGGAAGGTGGCGGTCACGCCATGGCGGCTGGGATCACGGCGCATGCCGACCGGCTCGCCGATTTCGTCGCGTTCGCAGCGGAGCGAGCCGTCGCAGTCGCTGCCGGCGAGCCGGAACCGCTCGAGCTCGACGGCGCGCTCGCGGTGGCCGGCGTCACGGCGGATCTCGCCCGAGCGCTCGACCGGCTCGCGCCGTTCGGCCCCGGCAACTCCGAGCCGCGCTTCTGCCTCACCGATGCGCGGATCGTGGAGGTCCGCGAGGTCGGCCGCGGTCATCTCGCCTGCGTGATCGCCGGCGCGGCGTCGGGGCGGGTCCGCGGGATCGCCTTCCGTGCCGGGGAACGGGCCTTGGCGGGTGCCCTCTCGCGGCGCGGGGAGCCCTTGCGGCTGGCAGGCCGGATCAAGCTCGAACGCTGGCGGGGCGAGGCCCGTGCGAGCTTCGAGATCGAGGACGCCGCTCCCGCCTGAGCGCCGCCCGGTGCCGCGGCGTTCTTGATTTCGGACCGCCGTGTGCCTACACCGCAGGCGCGGTCCCCATCGTCTAGAGGTCAGGACACCACCCTTTCAAGGTGGGAACACGGGTTCGAGTCCCGTTGGGGACGCCAACGTTGCGTCCACTGCCGCCTCGGCCGCTTCTCCGCGCTCGAAAGGGCCGCGCCGGCACGGCTGCAGCCAAGCGGCGCGCGATCACGCGGTCGGGACAGGCGAAACGTCGACGGAACGGTTGGCGGGCGTCCTCGCCAGTCCGGTCGACCATGGGCGGCTCTCGCTGGGAGCGGCCGGAACGATCCTCGCCGCAGGCTCGCCGGGCGGGTTCGGCGAGGTGCGGGTCGGGCCCCGAAATCCGGCCGACCGGATGCCGGCCGACATCCCCGAGAAGGCAGGCACCATCGGGTTCCCGTTCGACGACGAAGGTCGGCCGCCCTGCTGTCAGGACGGCCCGACCGAGGCCCAGCCGCGGATCGAGCAGGAGAGCGACGCCGTCTCGGCGGTGCCCCGTCGACCGATCCTCCGGAGCGTCGAGTTCGCCCCCCGAAGGGACAGTTCGTGTCGCTTCGGCTCAACGACGTCAATCCTTTGACCGACGACTTCCGACCCAGTCCACAGAAAGCGGTCGCATCGCAGGTCGAGACCTGTGGTACGCGGAAGAGCGACGAGACGACCGAACAAATCCGGAACGGCATCGTCTTCTCCGTGACTCGCCTCGATCCGGAGAGCCCGCCGATCACCTGGAACGACCTCGTCACCTGTTCGCGTTTGATCGAGGAGAAGACCGACAAGAACGGCTGGGATCTCGTGGTCCGTCCGAACACCGGCTACACGCCGCTTCGCTGCATGCAGCCGTGTGGGGCCGGTGGCGGTGGAGCTCTGGACGGGGCCCCGGCCGGCACCGACCCAGGAGAAGATCTACGTCGAAAACGAAGGCTCGAAGGTCTCGCTTCCGGCCTCCCACGACATGTACGCCCTCGACCGCTCGGTACCGGTCTCGGCGCTGACCGACAGCCAGAACGAGAGCGAGGACCCTTTCATCTTCGGTCAGCTGGGATGATGATCGCCGATACCTCGGAATATGCGGTCACGAAGGAGCGGGCACGCGAGGCGACGGACGAGCACGAGAAGATCGCCGATACGGTCGTCGGCAACATGCGCTGCGGCCTCTTGCCGAAGGGACCGGTCCGTCGCGCGGTCGTGTTCGGCGGTTCGAACCTCCACATCTTCGGCCCGC
>DAIOUO010000129.1:0-9025 GCA_036759485.1 Geminicoccaceae bacterium
GCCCGCGAGCGACCCGCCACCGCCCGGCCTCTGGGTGTTCGACCGACCGGAGCCGCGGTCGGTCGGCGAGAAGCCGGCGAGACGGTCCCTCGAGAAGAGCGTTGCGCCCGAGGGCTTGCCGACGGCGTGCGCTCCGGCGACGGTCGGGGCGAACCAAGGGAGCGGCGGGGTGCACGACGGGCCGATCGTCTGGCTGCGCTCGGCGGCCTTCAACCTGGCCTTCTATGTCTACACGGCGATCGCCGTGCTCGCGGGCCTGCCCGCCCTCCCCTTCCTCTCCGAGCGGGCGGTCCGGCGCTATGCGCGCGCCTGGATGGTCGGCGTGCGGGCGCTCCTGCGTGCGATCGTGGACCTCGAGGTCGAACTGCGCGGGCTCGAGCGGATCCCGCCGGGCCCCGTGATCTTCGCCGCCAAGCACCAGTCCGCGCTCGACACGCTCCTTTTCCACCTGATCCGCACCGACGTGGTGTACGGGCTCAAGCGGGAGCTCGCACGAATCCCGTTCTTTTCGCTCTACCTGGCCCGCACGGGCTGCATCTTCGTCGACCGGGGCGGGGCCGCGACCGCCTTGAAGTCGCTCGTGCGCGGCGCCCGAGCGGCGGTGGCGCGCGGCTGCTCGATCGTGATCTTCCCCGAAGGCACGCGCAAGCCGCCCGGAGCACCGCCCGACTACAAGTCCGGCGTGGCGGCGCTCTATGCCGCGCTCGCCGTGCCGGTCGTGCCGGTGGCGCTCAACACCGGGCTCTTCTGGCCGCGGCGCTCGTTCCTCAAGCGGCCGGGCCGAGCCGTGGTCGAGATGCTCGAGCCGATCCCGCCGGGCCTCGACCGGCACCGGTTCATGGCGCTGCTCGAGGAGCGGATCGAGAGCCGCCAGCCGCTGCTCGAGGGCCGGACACCCTCAGAGCGGTCCACCGATGCCGTGGTAGGCGCGGTACCAGGCGACGAAGCGCGGTAGGCCCACCTCGATCGGCGTGGTCGGGCGCCACCCGAGATCGCGGGTGGTGGCCTCGATGTCGGCATAGGTCTCGACCACGTCGCCGGGCTGCATCGGTGCCAGGCGGATCTCGGCCTTCTTGCCGATCGCCTCTTCGAGCACGGCCACGAAACGGCGCAGCTCGACCGGCTCGTGGTTGCCGAGATTGTAGAGCCGATGCGGCGCCCGGCCCGGCGCGGCCGATGGTGGCCGGTCGAGTGCCGCGAGCACGCCGTCGACCACGTCGCCGATCCAGGTGAAGTCGCGGCGCATCCTGCCCTCGTTGAAGAGGGTGATCGGCCGGCCTGCGACGATCGCATCCGTGAAGCTGTAATAGGCCATGTCGGGCCGGCCGAACGGCCCGTAGACGGTGAAGAAGCGCAGGCCCGTCTGCGGGATGCCGTAGAGATGCGCATAGGCCTGCGAGAGGATCTCGTCTGCCCGCTTGGTGGCGGCGTAGAGGGAAACCGGGCGGTCCACACGGTCCTCCACGCTGAAGGGAACCTTCTCGTTGCCGCCGTAGACCGAGCTCGAGCTCGCATAGACGAGATGTTCGAGTTCCGGCAGATGGTGCCGGCAGGTCTCGAGCACGACCATGTGCCCCTCGAGATTGGAGCGGACATAGTCGAAGGGCCGCTCGAGACTGTAGCGCACGCCCGCCTGCGCGGCGAGGTGCACGACCGCACGGATCTCGTGGGCCTGCTCGCGGGCGAGCGCCGTCATCGCCTCGCGCTCGGCGATGTCGAGGCGGTGGAAGCGGAAGCCCCGCTCGCGCTCGAGTTCGGCCAAACGCGCCCGCTTGAGCGCCGGGTCGTAGTAGGTGTTGAGATTGTCGATGCCGATCACCGTCTCGCCGCGGGCGAGCAGGGCCTTGCAGACGTGCAGGCCGACGAAGCCCGCGGCCCCGGTGACGAGCACGGCCACGGCCGGTCTCCCGCGCGGCTCAGCGCTGGTCGCTGGCGAGCCGGACCTTGACCATGCGGTCGAGC
The DNA here is from genome assembly GCA_036759485.1 of Geminicoccaceae bacterium. Lineage (GTDB taxonomy): Bacteria > Pseudomonadota > Alphaproteobacteria > Geminicoccales > Geminicoccaceae > JANXAZ01. Next base: position 1,963 of record DAIOUO010000129.1, read on the forward strand.
TGGGCCGGCGGGCGCGGCTCGGTGCGGGCGATTCGGTCGACGAACTCCATGCCCTCGATCACCCGGCCCCAGACCGTGTACTGGCCGTTCAAGTGCGGGGCCGGGGCGAACATGATGAAGAACTGGCTGTCGGCACTGTTCGGATCTCGGGTGCGGGCCATGCCGACCACGCCGCGCTCGAAGGGGACCTTCGAGAACTCGGCGGGCAGCTTGCCGCGGCCCGAGCCGCCGGTGCCCGTGCCGGTCGGGTCGCCGGTCTGGGCCATGAAGCCGTCGATCACGCGGTGGAAGACGATACCGTCGTAGAAGCCGTCGCGGGCGAGCTCCTTGATGCGGGCGACGTGCTTGGGGGCGATCTCGGGCAGCATCTCGATGACGACCCGGCCGCCGGTCGAGAGGTCGATCAGGAGCGTGTTCTCGGGATCGGCGGCCGAGCCGGGCTCGGCCGTGGCGAGGCAGGCCGCGGCGGCGAGGCCGAGACGAGCGAGGCGAGAGCGCATGCGGCAGGTCCTTTCGGTCGGGCTCGGGGCGGGTTTCTAGCGCACGGCGCGACGAAGGGGAACGGAGCCCTGCTTGACGGAGATGTCCTATTGTCGGAACAATGGATCAAGGAACGACAGCGCTCGAGACCGAGGGAGGCCCTCCTGAGCGGCTCGCTCGCCCCTTCGACGACGGCACGGTTGCCGACCCCGCTCTATCACCGGGTCTATCTCGTGCTGCGCGAGCGCATCGCCTCGGGTCGCTACGGGCCGGACGGGCGGCTGCCGAGCGAATTCGAGATCATGGCCGAGTTCGGCGTCGCTCGGGTCACGGCGCGCCGGGCGCTCGGCGAGCTCGAGGCGGAAGGCCTCGTCGAGCGCGGCCGCGGTCGGGGGACCCGGCTGCGGCCGGGCGCCTCGGTGCGCGAGGTCCGCGCGACGCTCGAGGGATTGTTCGAGAACCTGTTGACCATGGGTCTCGAGACGCGGGTGCGGCTGTTGGCGGCCGAGGATCGCCCGGCACCCGCCGAGATCGCCCGCGCGCTCGAGGTCGAGCCCGGTTCGCCCGTCTTGCACGCGATCAGGCTGCGGCTTCTCGACGACGGTCCGTTCTCGCATCTGTCGACCTGGATCCCGGGTGCGGTGGCGGCGCGCCTGCGCCGTACCGACCTCGCCCACAAACCGCTCCTCTCGTTGCTCGAGGAGGCCGGGATCGAGGTCGCCAGCGCCGACCAGACGGTCTCGGCGACCCTCGCCGAGCCACCGGTCGCCGCCCTGCTCGAGGTGCCGGTGGGGGCGCCGCTTCTGGTCGTCGAGCGGCTCGTGCGCGAGCGCGGCGGCCGACCCGTCGAGCACATCACCGGCCTCTATCGGCCGGACCGCTATCGGCTGCGCCTCTCCCTCGCTCGCGCGAAGGGTGAGCCGGGCCCCTGGGTCGCGGGTGGCGGCGCCGGTGCCGCGCCCGCGGGAGAACGAACGACAGAGGAGGCCGAAGGATGACGACGGGCGATCGTTCCGTGCGCGGGGGTTGGCCGCGGCGGGCGCTGCTCGCGACGGCGGCGAGCGGTGCCGGCCTGTTGGCGGCACCGGCCGTGCTGCGCGCCCAGCCGGCGACGGTGAAGATCGGGCTCTTGCACCCGGTCACCGGCTTCCTCGCCTTCTCCGGACAACAGTGCCGCGAGGGTGCGCTGCTCGCCGTCGAGACCATCAACGCCGCCGGCGGCATCCGCGCCCTGGGCGGCGCCAAGCTCGAACCGGTACTCGGCGACGCCCAGTCCAAGCCCGAGATCGGCGCGGCCGAGGTCGAGAAGATGAACGAGGCGGGCGTAGCGGCGATCGTCGGTGCCTATGCGAGTGCGATCAGCCTCGCCACCACCCAGAGTGCCGCGCGCTACGGCATCCCGCACATCGTCGATGTCGGCGTTTCCGATCAGATCGTCGGCCGAGGGCTCGCCAACACCTTCCGCTTCTGCCCCGGCTACGGGGTGATCACCGAGATCGCCATCGCCAACCTCGCGGCGCTCAACGAGGCCGCCGGCAAGCCGGCCCGGACCGTGATGATCGTCCACGAGGAGAGCCTCTTCGGCACCGGCACCGCCCAGCTCCTGCAGAAGGAGCTGCCCGCCCGCGGCTTCGAGGTCCTCGAGGTCGTCAAACACGCCAATCCGACCCGCGACTTCACCAACATCGTGCTCAAGATGAAGTCGCTCGATCCGGATCTCGTCATCCCCGCGAACTACTACAACGAGTACGTTCTCTTGGCGCGCACCATGCGGCAACAGGGCGTGCGGCCCAAGGGCATCTACTCGGTCCTGGGCGGGGCGGCGTCGAGCTTCAAGTTCGTCGCCGAGTTCCCGGACGACGCCGCCTACATCATGGACTGCAATCATTGGTACGATCCGCGCAAGCCAGCGGCGCTCGAGCTGCGCCGCAAGGTCGAGGCGAAGGGGCTCTATTACACCTACGAGGTGTTCCTCGCCCACGAGGCGGTGCGGCTCTTGGCCGATGCCCTGGAGCGGGCCGGTTCGGCGAACCGCGAGCGGATCGTCGAGGCTTTGGCGACGAGCAGCTGGGACGGGCATTTCATGCCCTACGGCCCGACCCGCTTCGTCAACGGCCAGAACCAGGGCGCGCGGCCGCTCAACACCCAGGTCCTCGGCCGCGACATCCAGGTGATCTTCCCGCGCGAATTCGCGACCGCCCAGCCCGTCTTCCCGATGCCGCGGGCCTGACCCGGTCGGGCGCGTCGCACCGGCGCGAGGTGAAGCGACCGTGGTCGACCCTTCGATCGTCGCCGCTTCGGCCTTGCACGGGCTCGCCACGGGCGCGGTCTACGCGCTCGTGGCCCTCGGCCTTTCGCTCGTCTACGGGGTGCTGCACATCGTCAATTTCGCCCACGGCAGCCTTTTGATGCTCGCCCTCTACGGGGTCTATTTCCTGCACGAGCGGCTCGGTCTCGATCCCTATCTCGCGCTTCCGGCTCTGGTGCCGGTCGCCGCACTGGTCGGCTACGCCCTGCACCGCTGGGTGATCGCGCCCGCCGGCGGCGAGCGCGACGAGAACATCCTGCTCGTCACCTTGGGCCTCGCCCTGGTCCTCGAGAACTTGGCCCTCGTGGCGTTCCGCTCCGACACCCGCACGATCGAAACCGCCTATTCGTTCTCCATGGTCCCGCTCGGCCCGGCCCTGTTGCCCGTTGCGAAGCTCGTGGCGCTCCTGGGCTCGCTCGTGGCGACCGCACTGCTGTGGGCGATCGTCCAAGGGACCGATCTCGGCCGGGCGATCCGCGCGGTCGCCCGCGAGCGCGACGCGGCTCGGCTCGTCGGCATCGACGTCCGCCACGCCTTCGCGCTCGCCTTCGCCATCGGCACCGCGACCTCGGCGATCTCCGCCTGCCTGCTGCTGCCGAGCTATTACGTTTCGCCCCAGGTGGGGCACGGTTTCGTGCTGATCGCCTTCACCATCGTCGTCCTCGGCGGGATGGGCAGCTTCTGGGGCGCGTTCTGGGGTGGCCTGCTGATCGGGGTGGTGGAGAGCCTGGGCGGCCTCTTCCTCGGCGAGAGCCTCGGGCAGATCGGGATCTTCGCGATCTTCATCGCCGTGCTCCTGTTCCGTCCCACCGGCCTTCTCGGGCGGCCGCTGTGAACGCCGGCCTCGGCGACCGCGCGGCTGTGCTCGTTCTCCTGCTGGCGGCACCTCTGCCCTGGCTCGTCGAATCCGGGACGCTCGTCCATTTCGGGATCATGGTGTTCCAGGCCGCGACGCTCGGCCAGGCCTGGAACATCCTGGGCGGCATGGGTGGCCAGTTCTCCTTCGGCCACGCCGCCTTCTTCGGCGCCGGGGCCTATGCCACGGCGATCCTCCAGCTGCGCTTCGGCTGGGACGCGTGGAGCGGCTTCTCGGCGGCGCTGCTCGCCGGGGCGGCGGTCGCCGGGGTGATCGGCCTCGCGAGCTTCCGTTTCGGCCTGCGCGGCTCCTATTTCGCGCTCGTCACCCTGGCCTTCGCGGAAGTCCTGCGGATCCTGGCCAACACCCTCGAGATCACCGGCGCGGGGGTCGGCCTGCTCCTGCCCCTCGCCCCCGGTCTCGAGCGGCTGCAATTCGCCGATCGGCGCGGTTATTATCTCTTCGCTCTGCTCCTCTGTGCCGCGAGCCTGCTCGTCGCCCGAGCGGTGGCGGGCTCGCGCCTGGGTGTGCGGCTCGTGGCCGTCCGCGAGAACGAGGAGGCGGCCTCTGCGCTCGGCGTCGATCCCTTCGCCGTCAAGATGCGGGCCATCCTCCTCTCGGGCACCCTGGCCGCCGCCGCCGGGGCCTTCTACGTCCAGTACTTCCTCTATCTCGACCCGCACATCGCCTTCGGGCCGCAGGTCTCGGTCGAGGCCCTGTTGGGGCCGATCGTGGGCGGTGCCGGCACGGTCGCGGGCCCGCTCGCGGGTGCCTTCCTCCTCCAGCTCCTGGGCGAGGCGAGCCGCGCGCTCACGGGCGGTGCGACGGGCGCCAACCTGGTCGTCTACGGCATCGTTTTGATCCTGATCGTGCGCTTCCTGCCGGGCGGGCTCGCCGGGCTCGCCCGAGCCCGCGCGGCGCGCGCCGGAGCGGCTCCTTGACCCTGCTCGAGGTCGAGGATCTGTGCGTCCGCTTCGGCGGGCTCACCGCCCTCGCCGGGGTCGGTTTCACGGTGCCGGAAGGCGAGATCGTCGCCGTCATCGGCCCCAACGGTGCCGGCAAGACCACGCTGTTCGCCACCGTCTCCGGCTTTCTTCGACCGAGTTCCGGACGGGTGCGTTTCGCCGGCCGCGACGTCACCGGCCTGCCACCGCATCGCCTGTGCGCCGCGGGTCTCGTGCGCACCTTCCAGGTCACTCGTCCCTTCGCCGGCCTCACGGTGCGCGAGAACATCGCCGTGGGCGCGCTCGTTCGGCACCGTTCGCCGCGGCGGGCCCGCGCTCTCGCCGAGCGGGTCGCCGAACGGGTCAGGCTCGCCGACCGCCTCGATCAGCCGGCCGCGGCGCTGACCGTGGCCGGGCGCAAGCGGCTCGAGCTCGCTCGAGCCCTCGCGACCGAGCCGCGGCTTCTGTTGCTCGACGAGGTGTTGGCCGGACTCAACCCGGCAGAGGTCGCCGAGATGGAGCCGGTCGTGCGCGACATCCGTGCGAGCGGGGTGACGATCCTGCTCGTCGAGCACGTGCTCCAGGCGGTGATGCGGCTGTCCGATCGCGTGCTCGTGCTGGTGGGCGGACGCCTCGCCGCCGCCGGCACACCGGCCGAGATCGTTCGCGATCCGGCGGTGATCGAGGCCTATCTGGGCGAGGGTGTCGATCGGCTCGTGGCGACGGAGAGCGCGCGTGCTCGAGGTGCGTGAGCTCCGCGCCGGCTACGGTCCGGTCGAGATCCTGCGCGGCGTCGACCTCGACGTCGAGAAGGGCGAGGTCGTTGCACTCCTGGGCGCCAACGGCGCCGGCAAGACCACCTTGAATCGGACCTTGAGCGGACTCCTGCGGCCGCGCGCCGGCAGCATCCGCTTCGCCGGCGAACCGATCGGCGGTCTCGCGGCCGAGGCCGTGCTCGCCCGCGGGTTGGTCCACGTGCCGGAAGGTCGGCGCATCTTCACCAACCTCACGGTCCGCGAGAACCTCCTGCTCGGCGCCTACCGGCGCGGCCGGGCGCGGCGACGCGCCAACCTCGAGCGGGTCCTCGGCCTGTTCCCGCGTCTCGCCGAACGGCTCGGCCAGCCGGCCGGAACGCTCTCCGGTGGGGAACAGCAGATGCTCGCGATCGGCCGCGGTCTGATGGCCGAGCCCTCGTTGCTCGTGCTCGACGAGCCCTCCCTCGGGCTCGCCCCGATGATCGTGCGCCAGGTGCTCGAGCTCGCCGCCGATCTCGCTCGCCAGGGCCTCGCGATCCTGCTGGTCGAGCAGAACGTCGTCCAGGCCCTCGCCGTCGCGCGCCGCGCCTACGTGCTCGAGCAGGGCCGGATCGTCGCCGCCGGTCCGGCCAGCGCGCTCTTGGCCGACGACCGGTTGCACCGCGCCTATCTCGGGCTCTGAGCATGGGTCGAACGCTGGCCGCCAAGATTCTCGCCCGGGCCGCGGGTCGTGCCGCGGTCGAGGAGGGCGAGCTCGTCACCTGTCGGGTCGATCTCGTCATGCTGCACGATTCGGGCGGACCGCGGCGGGTCGCACCGATCCTCGAGCGGCTCGGCGTGCGCCCCTGGGATCCCACCCGGATCGTGCTGGTCTCCGACCACTACGCTCCGGCGGTCGACGCGGAGAGCGCCCGTATCCTCGATCTCACCCGCCGCTGGGGCCGCGAGCACGGCGTCGCTCGCCATTACGACATGGTGGGTATCTGCCACATCGTCCTCGCCGAACACGGTCACGTCCGGCCGGGCATGTTCGTGGTCGGCGGCGACAGTCACACGCCGACGGCCGGGGCCTTCGGTGCGTTCGCCATGGGGGTCGGGGCGAGCGAGATGGCCGCCGTGCTCGCGACCGGCGAGATCTGGCTCGAGGTGCCGCAGACCATGCGCATCCTCCTCGAGGGTGTGCCGGGACGGGCGGTGGTGGCCAAGGACGTGATGCTGGCCCTCTGCCGCCGGCTCGGCCTCGGCGGTGCCGACTACCGGGTGGTGGAATATGCCGGCCCGGGGCTCGCCGCCTTCGACGCCGAAGAGCGGCTCACGCTCGCCAACATGGCGGCCGAACTCGGCGGCATCACCGGTCTGATCGAACCGGACGCCCGCACGGCGGCGTTCCTCGGCGGGCTCGGGGTGGAGCTCGCGCCGGAGGAACTCGCGCGCTGGCGGAGCGACCCCGACGCCCCCGTCGCGAGCGAGCTCCGGCTCGATCTGACCGGCCTCGCCCCGCAGGTCGCCGCCCCGCACAGCCCGGCCGACGCCGCCCCGATCGACGAGGTCGAGCCGGCACCGATCGATCAGGCCTATCTCGGGGCCTGCACCGGCGCCAAGCTCGCCGATCTGCGGATGGCGGCCCGAGTCCTGCGCGGGCGCCGGGTGGCGGCGCGGACCCGGTTGCTCGTCGCGCCCGCCTCGGCCCGGGTCTGGCGCGAGGCGGCCGCCGACGGCA